>JBQMYN010000018.1:0-30422 GCA_052173475.1 Treponema sp. | reverse complement strand
ACATAATGATAATGAGAGCCTATTGTGGATTGTAAATACCAGCCGTCTTTTTTTATCAGCTTTTCCATTTCTTTAAATGTCATAATTTATAATATGTATTTATGCGCATATTGTCAAGTCTCTTCACACCTTATTCCCAAAAAAAGCAAATATCAGGATATGTGTAGCGTAATAGCTTTTTCTTGAGCTTGTACACGTCGGTTTTAACGCCTTTTACATCTTCATAAATCGTTTTGCCGTCTTTGGTATATTTGAAGTCAGCTATGTAATATACCGCTCTGCCGCCTTTTTCGGTTTTCGGAATAAGCAAGCATTTCGGCTAGAGTTCAAGGTTGGTTATTACGCCGGTTTCTTCACGCAGTTTAAGTTCAAGGTAGCGGTTCAATGTGCCAGCTGTCTGGTAGTCCAGTCTATTTTTTTACCGCATACCGCGCATCTCCAGCCCGCCCGATTGAAAACATACAAGCGGGTTTCTTTTATTGTCATGGTTGTTTATCCATGATTTATTAAGTGCGTTACATGACCTTTTAAAAGCGGTCTGTGTGAACGTTCGGAACGAATAAGCCCCGCTTTTTTTTCTGCCGGTTTTGTTTGTTTCTCTTTCCCTTTTTCTATGTTGTTTTCTGCTGTTTCATTCATCTGTTATGCCGCCTTTTTATACTTGCCGATAAAGTAGTGTTTGCCGGTAACGGTGATAAGTGTTTGGATGCCGCTCTTTTCGCCGTGCTGCCATTCTTTCATTTCAAAATAGCCTTTTTGCACATAGTCAGAGTATGGACATAGCTGATTGCGCTGATCACGATATAAAAACTTATCTAGCTGCAACTGTTTAATAAACTGCTTTTCAGGTATTCCTAATTCTTTTGCCGTATTGCGCAAGTTTGTGGAGTTCCCCTGTTCAATGAACGTGTCATAGTACGCTGCTTTTGGCTTTGCTTCGGCGTTCTTGATTTTTAGCTGTTCGTTTTGTGCAGTTAGTTCCGCAATCATTTCATTCTGTAATTGCATTGCTTGACGGATTAAAAGGTGTTTTTCGAGGTTTGTTTTTGGTAATCCAGACGGCACGATTATATCACTGCGCCCGCTGGTTTCGATTTTTTTCTTAATCAGTGTTACTTCTGCTTCGGTAATGGAAGTCTGTACGCCATTTTTCAGGAGCTGTCAAAAAACTTCAGTTTTTGGACAGTTTCTTTAGATTTAGATACGATGTTTAAAATTAAGTCATTACTGTATAAAGACTTAATTTTAAACTCGCGGGGATGTCGAAAAAGTAACCAACTTTTGAGACATCCTCTTCTCGCGAATCGATTTCAAGTGCCGTTGTATAGTGCGTTCCGTTACTCCCAAAATATGGGCAACGTCTTTTACCGTCATTGTTTTTTCCGCTGCCGGTTCATTTTCAACAAGTGATACTGTATTCATTTGTTTACGCTCCAATTAAAAAATGCCCCGCCGGAACAGGAGACAAATACCAGCAGGGCAAAAAGTAGCATTACTATAAAGAGTATCGCATAATTGAGGTGCATAACGCAAACTGTTACATGCCGCCTATGAAAATCCCGTTTTCAGCGGCAATTAAATACGCCGCTTCAATCAATAGGCTTTCTTCAACATTTGCTTTTTATCAATTTCGCAGGGCAGCCGTACCGTCAATTCGTTACCTTGCCATCGGACAATCTCTACGCTTGCGTCTGTTTTCATTGTTTGGAAATACGGATTTATTTACAGCGGTTTTTCAAGCCCTTGCTATGCATACGGTTAAAAAAGTAACACCGGGTTATGGGGACTATTTAGTATACGCAATTATAAACAACAAGCCGCAGATTATAGAAAAATTACTGGCTTATAATCAAAATACTTCCGGTTCGGTAACAGAAAAACTCATGGATCCTCGGCATACGTTTGCTCCTGATTTTTCTAAAAATAGTACTCATCCAACGCATAAGCCTGTTGTTCAATTTTTGCGTACAAAGGATTTGCGGAACAATGCGGAACTCTTAAAAAATTCTTGTATAGTACGAATCTCAATACACAAATCCGAATTATGCAGGGCAAATCTATAAAGAAGCTTTAAAATATGGCGAAGATTTTGTGCTTTTGCTGTATAGAGCAAGCAGCAAAAATGGTAATTTCGATGATAATGCGGAAGCTGCACGAGAAGATAAATTTTATAGTGTCGATGAAATCGACGGCAGACCGGTACAATTTATTCTTTTAGATAACAATTATATGGATGCATTGATGCTGTTTATGGAAAACTCCCGATTTAAGCGCAGTTGGTATACCTATAAAGATACAGATGGGGAAAACCGGATATTTGCGGAAAAATTAGAGATGCGTTTAGACGAACCTCAAATTCAAAAGCTTATTGATATGGATGAAACAGAATATACGACCTCTAAAAAACTGAGGCTTTCCTTAGATTTAATTTACGATATTCTGATTTAAGTCATTACAACATAAAGACTTAAATCAGAAATCGCTATTAGCTGTGCTGATGAGGATGTCAATGCCGGCGGCAAAAGCAGCCAACTTTTAAGACATCTCCGTACCCTCTCTAGTTATGTATGGACACGTCGCCCTATAATCATCTTTTTTTGATTTTCAAAACTGCGCCGCGGATTCATGTATATTCTAACAATAAAGAGGACAAAACATATAATTGCAGCAGCAATGCCGATAGCATAGGAAATTGTAATCCCTTTTGTTCCCATCCGGACAAAATTAAAGCATTCGGGTGCATACATAAGGTAGGTAACTGAAACAGCTGTCATAAAAGTAGCTGGAATAACTGCAATCCAACAGCGGTTTTTATTTTGATAGTTCGTTGCAAGATATGCAGCCCCTGTCCACAATACAATCATTGCAAGTGTTTGGTTTGACCACGAAAAATAACGCCACACAACATTGTAATTTATCATTGAAATACCATATCCTGTAAGAAGAAGCGGAATTGCAACAGAAAGCCGTATTTTGAGATTCTTTTCATCGAGATGGAACCAATCAAAAATAATCATACGTGCGCTGCGGAAAGCTGTATCTCCAGAAGTAATGGGACAGGCAATAACACCAACCATAGCAAGCGCACCGCCGAATGTTCCAAGCAGCCCTGTACAAATTGCGTATACTGCTTTTGAATTTCCTCCGCCTATATCAAGAAGTGCTTTAAGTCCTGTACCCGTACCATCTTTATCCCAAAAGAAAGCTATTGCTGCCGCTGCCCAGACCATGGCTATAATACCCTCTGAAACCATTGCGCCGTAAAACACCCAGCGTCCTTCTTTTTCGTTTTTTAATGTCCGTGATACGATCGGCGATTGTGTTGCATGAAAGCCTGAAATTGCCCCGCAAGCAACTGTAATAAACATAAGCGGCCAGATAGGTCGCTGTGTCGCACTTGGGTATAAATTTTCAAGGGTAAGTTCCATCATAGGGCGAGTGCCACTATTCAGCATAGTTGCAACTGAAACACCTATTGCCATCAGTATAAGGAATAATCCAAAAATAGGATACAACCGTGCTATGACCTTGTCTACCGGAAGCAGCGTAGCAAGAAAATAATAAATCAAGATAATAATTGTCCAGACTTTTATATTCAGCCATTCCGGTGTCAGCAAAGCGAGCAATCCTGCAGGTCCTACCATAAATACAACACCAACCATGATAAGCAGCACGATACCGAAAATATGCATAATATGCTGCATAGTGGGACCTAAATACTTTCCGGTAATTTCAGTAATACTTGCACCGTCATTACGCACTGAAAGCATACCGGAAAGATAATCATGCACTGCACCGGCAAAAATAGTACCGCCTACTATCCATAAATACACACTCGGTCCCCATAATGCACCGGCAATAGCACCGAAAATCGGACCTAGCCCTGCAATATTTAAAAGCTGAATTAAAAATGCTTTAGGCTTTGAAATGGGGACATAGTCTACCCCATCAGGATTTGACATAGCAGGCGTTGGTCTGCCTGCATCCGGTTGAAACACTTTTTCAACAAAGGTGCCGTACACAATATACCCGACAATAAGTGCTGCAATACACAGCAAAAAACTTATCATACCACTACCCCCCTAAGAGTGAATGCTGTATAGGGAATGAGCATCCCGCAAATTTAAAATTAAGTCTTTATGCAGCAATGACTTAATTTTAAACATTACTATCAGCTTTGCCGGTAAAGCATCTTCTAAGAACTAAGCAAGTTTCTAGAAGTTTCCCTATACATTCAGTATATACCTGATTTTTCTATTTGTAAATTATAAATAGAGTAAACGCTAAAAATTGCAGCCTGCATTATTCTGTTGACTGTTGAATTACCATAGATTATTATTGTAAGAGAAAAGCACTATAGAGTACATACCGACAGGGGCATTATGATAGCTTTTTAATACTCCGTTGTTGAACAAGTTGAAGAGTTCTAAATCACACAAACAGGATGACTTAGAACATCACATTTTAAGGTAGCCTGTTCTAAAACTAAAGTTTCCGAACAGGTTATTCTACGCATTATTGCTTAGGGAGATTTTATGAAAAAACAAACTTTTTATTTTTTAGCGATCGCCGCCATTGCAGCAGCGGTTATCACCTGTTCTCTTTCCGTTATTCCCTCCGGCATGGAAGCAGGCTCAACCTCTCATCTTAATCCGCTTTCACGTGCAGTTGATTCTGCATTCTTAGCGGAACAAGCTTATATGGGCGGCAGTATACTTTATAACCCCGAAGAACCTTCTTCCGGTCATTTAATACAAGGTGCTGTTATTGCACTGCGCCTTTCAAAAGTAGAAAAAAAAGCAGTTGATTCTACTGAAATTTTTACTGATGATCTTTCCGCTGAAGTATTTGGAGCATTAACAGTACAAAGTATTGACACACAGAAAATAGGTTTTGAAGTAAGCCTATTTAGCAAAAACGGCGTTACAAAGAACACATATCAGCTTTCTGCCGGTTCAAAGATTGATATTAACGGCGATTCGATTGATGATTTGGAATATGCCGCCCCCGCCCATGCTCACGCAGGATTTACGTCCGCAGTGTATCTTACATGCCTAAGCTCACAAGAGCAATTAACCACAACAATGTTTTCAGTACTGCCCGAGCAGTATTCTACCGGTAACTATCCCTCAGGAATTATCGGTATTAACCCTGACGGGCAATTCCTCTATGCAAAATTCCAGCCGAATAGCACAGTACGCTCTATTGTACGCGGACTTTCTGACAGTGACTTTGTGCTTGATACTGAAATGGGCGGGTATGTTCAGGCAAGCGGCGTTACCGGCAGCACAAATCAGCGCAGCATTAGCGATGCAGATTTATCCAATGCCCAGCCTGTTGCTATTGTTGATGTACTACCGCTTGCAAGCTGGTCATCGGGTAAGGTTGCAAATAAGGGCATCCCTGTTGTTGCAGAAACCTATGAAGAATATACGGCAAAAAAAGCAGCCCTGAAAAAAGATTTTGCAATGTACCGAGAACTTGTCTCACTGCCAGTACAATCAGTTACAGATAAAATTAATGAATTTGAACAAATAGATGCTGAAACCGCAATTGGCGTGTATGGACGTTTCCTTATTACATGGTCGCGGATTGAAACGGATTTGTTTGCAGGCGTTTATTTTAGCGGTAAACTGGATTTAACAGTTAAAGAAGCTTTAACGCAAAATCTAAAGACTATCGGTCCTTATGAGTTTGAAAATAGCTACAGCTTTGCAATAGGACCAATTCCGCTTACGGTAGCCTGTCCCATCCGCTTTGAAATGCCGATTGATGTAAAAGTTACAAGCGATCCGGATTCTTCGTTTGTGGTTGCATTTACCGGAATATACGGGGCGGGGATTGATGTAGGAGCCGCAATTGACTGGAATAAGATATTTAGAAAAGGTTTTGTTGAACCCCGTGCAGAAGCTTATCCTGTCGCCAACGGCGTATTTTATGCAGGCGGCACAAGTAATGCTGTATCTGATAAAAATGCAGTCATTCTGACACTGGAAACCGCTCCTTCAGTATATGCGAATCCTAAGATTGGGGTTGCCGGTACTGTTTGGACAGGAGTTGAAGGCTCGTATATGCTTCCTGTTGCAATCGGCATTTCGGCAAAAGAAACAGGTGCAATGGATAGCTGGATAACACTCTCCCATGAGGGTGCAATTAATTGGTATGCAGGACTTAAGATCGGCACTTTTAAAAAAGAATTTAAGCCAACCTTACTCAAAATTGGACCAAAAGAAATTAAAAAATGGCATTTGTTATCAGGTAAATTATAAGAAAGAACAGGAGATGAGGATGTCATTGCTAGCGGCAAAAAGTAACCGTCTTTTGGGACATCCCCGTGCCCTATAGTCTGTAGGAGAGTCAAAGTGAATAAACACATAGGCTCTCCCGCTCAGACTGATAATGCAGCCATACACGCTATACGCTTTGAAACCAATCGGGAGCTGCGCCCATGTCAGATGCCTTTGCGTGAAACGCAGCGATTTTGGAAGCGGGAACACTAATGCTTCCTGCTGTAAGACTTTCACAGCCTACAAAACAATTTGTCATACGCTCAACATCTTTCGGTATAGAGGGGACAGATGTAAGACTTGTGCAGTTTTCGAAGCAGCCGTACATATCTGTAACGTTGGCAGGGATAACGGGGGCTTCCGTAAGGCTTTTACATCCGGAAAAGCAGCGTATCATACCGGTAACGCTCTCAGGAATTGCCGGTGCTTTTGTCAGGCTTGTGCAGCCTTTAAAGCAGCTGAATAAACCGGTAATACTTGCAGGAAGTGCGGGGATTTCACGAAGACTTTTACAGCCCTTAAAGCAGCTGTTCATAGTTGTAACGCTCTTTGGAAGAGCAGGCGTTTTTATCAGATTTTTGCAGCCGGTAAAACAGCAGCTTATATTTGTAACACCGTCGGGAATAACAGGAGCTTCTTTCAAACTTTTGCAGCCGGCAAAACAGCGGTGCATACTCGTAACACCATGGGGGATAACGGGAGCTTCCGTAAGGCTTGCGCATCCGACAAAACACTGGTCCATATCCGTAACGCCGTTTGAAATAACCGGTGCTTCCATAAGGTTTGTACAGCCGGCAAAACAGCGGTGCATACTCGTAACACCATCGGGAATAGCGGGGGCTTTTATCAGGCTTGTGCAATGTTCAAAACACCCGTACATCTGTGTGATACTGTTAGGAAGAGCAGCGAGCGAAACAAGGGCTGTACAGCCTGAGAAACTAGTTTTCATCGACTGAAGATTTTTAACGGTTTTCGGCAGCTTTAACGCAACTTTTTTACCGCTTTTTTTCAGTATGGTACCGAGCGGACTCGGTCCATCGACGGTTGCGAACTCCTCGACATTAACTGATAACGCAGCCGCGTTAATATCCGTTACTTCGATGTAATTGACTTCTTCTGCGGATGCCTCATAGTGCAGATAATCTTGCAACTCGTCAAACGGAACTTTTTCGTATGTTTCGATGTCGATGTATTCATACAGCATCCTGAGTGGGAAATGGTCGGTTATACAGTGTGCCGGAATATGGGGAACATTCGTAAGACTTGTGCAGTTTTCGAAGCAGCCGCTTATATTCGTAACGCCGGTAGGAATAACGGGGGCATTTATAAGACTTGTGCAGTTTTCAAAGCAGCCGCACATATCGGTAACACCGTTAGGAATAATGGGAGCTTCCGTAAGGTTTTCGCAGCCGATAAAACAGTGGCGCACAGTCGTAACGCTCTCAGGAAGATCGGGTGCTTTTATCAGGCTTGTGCAATGTTCAAAGCAGCGGGATACATCCGTAACGCCGTCGGGAAAAGCAGCGAGCGAAACAAGGGCTGTACAGCCTGAGAAACTAGTTTTCATCGACTGAAGATTTTTAACGGTTTTCGGCAGCTTTAACGCAACTTTTTTACCGCTTTTTTTCAGTATGGTACCGAGCGGACTCGGTCCATCGACGGTTGCGAACTCCTCGACATTAACTGATAACGCAGCCGCGTTAATATCCGTTACTTCGATGTAATTGACTTCTTCTGCGGATGCCTCATAGTGCAGATAATCTTGCAACTCGTCAAACGGAACTTTTTCGTATGTTTCGATGTCGATGTATTCATACAGCATCCTGAGTGGGAAATGGTCGGTTATACAGTGTGCCGGAATATGGGGAACATTCGTAAGACTTGTGCAGTTTTCGAAGCAGCCGCTTATATTCGTAACGCCGGTAGGAATAACGGGGGCATTTATAAGACTTGTGCAGTTTTCAAAGCAGCCGCACATATCGGTAACACCGTTAGGAATAATGGGAGCTTCCGTAAGGTTTTTACAGCCGGAAAAGCAACTACTCATAGTACTAACGTTATCCGGAATCACAGGGGCTTTGGTAAGACTGGTACAGTGGGCAAAGCACTGGCACAGACTGGTAATACCGGTAGGAAGAACGGGTATTCCTATAAGGCTCGAACAGCCGCGAAAGCAGCCGCTCATGCTCCTCACGCTGTCAGGAATAACGGGCACTTCGGTAAGGCTTTTACAGCCGGCAAAACAGGAGGTCATATCCGTAACGCTATTCGGAATCACCGGAACTTTTATAAGACTTTTGCAGCCGCGAAAGCATTTCCTCATACTTATAACGCTGTTAGGAATAATGGGGGCTTCTATAAGGCTGGAGCAGTCCAAGAAGCAGGCGTGCATATTCATAACCCTGTCGGGAATAGCGGGTGCCTCTGTAAGATTTCCACAGTAGATAAAGCAACAGGATATATCCGTAATGCCATCGGGAATGGCAGCAAGTGAAAGGAGGTTTGTACAGCCGTAAAAGCAATTTTGTATTGACTGTAAGTTATCAACGGCTTTCGGCAGTTTCAGAGCAACGTACTTATCGCTTGCTCTCAATAGTGAGCCGAGTGAGCTTGGCTCTCCGTAGTGGTTGCCGGATAATGCCTCCGCCTCAATATCTGTTACTTCGATGTAATTAACCGCTTCTGCGGATGCCTCATAGTGCAGATAATCGTGCAATTCGTCAAACGGAACTTTTATGTATGTTTGCGGTGCTGCTGTGTTCATAACAAACTCCTCATCATATAATATAAACTCTTTCAATGCATTTTACTAAAAATCTTCTCTGTTTTTTTGCCGATACCTTTACGTACGAGTAAAATAGAAAGGATTGGTTGTGCTGATGAGATTTTTATACCATGAAAACTGTATGAGGTTCACACTGCGAGCGTTTCTGCTGCGGAGCGGCAGTGTGCAAGCTGTACGGGAACATGCGGATGTTTTTGAATGAACGGTTCAAACAGTCGCGGACTTTCGCACGGGTCATCTCCGCAATGAATGAGGACACGTTTGCCGTGCTGTTCGGTATATGCAAATACCTCTTCCGCAAGTGCTGCTGTGCGGGCATCCTGTAAATCCCATTGTTGTGCACGCGGATGGAGCTTAAAACCGGAGTATGGCGTTTCCGTCATTGCACGCACAACCGTAACGTCCGCGTCTTGCACAAAATGAATATCCGGCACCACCCGGTACAGCGCGTGTGCCTGTATGCCGAGTTCCGCTGCAGCGTTCAATGCGTCTTGCACTTCGGAACGCACACCCGTATATAATCAAGCGCGGAGGGAGCAGCCGCGTATAGAGCCGGATCGGCACGGGCAGCAGCACTTTCCTTGCAGTATATGCAGCTCGTTGTTGAAGAAAACCACAGAGCATCGGTACCGCAGGCTTTTAACGCAGAGAACACACGGTCGGCATAGTAATACGCTTTGCAGTATTGCCTGATGTTGATAGTCGCAGTGGTTACCGGCAAATGTCATTGTACCCTTTTGCTTATTGCGGAAATCATTTTTATCTGCTGCCTGCCGTACTCATTTCTTTAAGCTTTGCTTTTCTCCAGTCCAGTACAATCTGCTTGTTTTTTGCAGCAACGGCGCAGAAATGGCGGTTTATTTCAAGCGGATTGCCGGTTGGCGATTCGTTAGCGTTGCGTACCATACATGGAGCGCAAAACGCCGCCTTGTCGCACTTGCAGCACTCACCGCCGCCCATGTCTTTAAATTTTAGCGACCTGAGCCATTTAATTTTTTCACTATTCTCCCAGATTTCTTTGAGCGAAGAATCGTTCAAATTTCCTAAAATCATTTCCTGCCAGCCGGCGCAAGGATAAACATTACCGTTGGAAACCATACAGCATACAGACTGACCAACGCCGCACAATCTTCGTTCTGGATTAAACTGATTTTTATTACATCGTTCTATAAAATTTGCAGCTAAAACATCTCGCTGATAATGAAAATCCTCTTTTAAAACTTCTGAAATGATACCTCCAGCTTCTTCGACAGAAAGCCTGTTTGAAAGGTTCTCAGTTTCGTGATTATACTCAGCCATCATTATATAATCGGTATGGGCTTGAATTTTATGCTCATGACACCATCTGATTACATCTTTAAAATCATTTTTATTCTGCTTCATAGTTGGACATGAAACAGTCATAGGAATATCATTTTCTATTAGTTTAAGAATTCCATTCTTAGTTTTTTCAAAGCTTCCTTTTACCTGTGTTATGCTGTCATGATGTTCAGGTATCATTGAATAGAGAGAAGTTTGTACTGAAGATATATTTCCATCTTTCATAATTTCTATTATTTCATCATCAAGCAATGTAATATTACTTAATATATTTATAAAGAAATCATATTTTTTTGCAGTTTTCAGATAATCCTTAAAATGAGGATGCAACATAGGCTCCCCGCCGCTTAAACAAAGTGAAAGAATATTCATTTCAGAAAGTTGATCAAGAACACTATAAAATAAGTTATCTGATATATCATACAGCTTGAGGTTATGAGGGATATAACAGTGAACACACCGTTCATTGCACTTACTGGTTAATTCAATTTGAAATGTTGTCAAATGAGGTTTCCCATTAAAATGCTTTTCCAAATATTCTTGTGTTGAACTGTCAGCTCTTTGTATAGTTGGAGTAAAATCATCTCGAATTGTTTTTGGATTAACTTGACTATATGAAAAACCTTTATCGTGCCTATCAAGTTCCTCTACTGTTTCACCTTTTACTAAAAAGCCATCTTCGACAAGATTGTCATAAAATTCTTTTGCATCTGCAAGAATTATTGTATAATTAGCTCCAATAAATTGAGGATATATTTTTTTTGCAAGCTGTTCCAATGTTTGTGCTTCACGATTTAATGCATTAAGGAAGATAGCTCCTCCCCTATTTACTATCCGGTCATTCCAAAGCCCTGTTGATGTGATATAGCCTATGCCGTCATAATTTCGAATATACGTGTCTTTTTTTTGTCGATATAACATAGTTATTCCTTAAGTAACGAATTAATATTTCTCTTCTGTTATTGATTTGAACTGACTATTTTCATACCAAGCAATTCGATGTCTTGTATCCTTTTTACACTCTTTTATTGTAGCATTTGACAGTTTCATTTCTTTTGCCCTATTTTCTGAAAAATAAATTACATATAGATTTGATGATTTAGGAAGTATTTTGTCAGTATCTATGACATAGCCTTTTTCGTTTGGAATATCGATTATCATTTTTCCCTCGTAATAACTGAAAATAAAACCGCCTATTATTTTAGATAGTAGGCGGCGTACTATCTAAATGGAGTTTACGCAGCAGCAAGTTCGCATCTTCTGCACAAATCAGTTCCGCTCCAATGATCCTTTTCCGGGCAGCCGGCAGCAAAACTTCCGTTTGCGTTATTCTGTGCAACTACCTGAGGTTTTTCGTAGGTCATCTTTTTCACCTCCTTTCAATTTATGAGTTTTATCTGCCTCCATACCGCAAAAGCGGAAGAGAAGCAGATAGTAAATTGCATAAGCACCAATTACCCGCAAAAATGCCAAAGCCGTAACGATACATTTGGCTTTTTTATAGGCAATCTCAATTCTTTCTCTTCCTTATAATCCTTGTACCGTTATTTCTTTTTTCCGCTCGTACACCATTACCTGCATACGGATGCTTTTTCCATTCCGAACCACAGCCGTAAGCCTGTGCTGTCCGTTTATCAGCTCACCTTCTTTCATCACGATAAGCGGTTCACCGCCGCGGTGTTTTTCTTCCCATTCGCCGCGCCGCATTTTATCCTCGTATTCGCGCACCCGCTCTTCGTTAATCGGGCGGTTTTCGGGATTGTTCTGAAGCCATGCTTCTGCCATTTGCGGCGTAACTTCTATCACCGTGCAGGAAACCCTTTGTTTGGGAACTTCCCAAATCTTTCTTTTAGCCATTAGACTTGTAACAGCTCATCAAGAATGTCAATATCAGCGTTATAATTTCCGTTTTCATCTTCACCTTTCTTTCGTATTGAAATGATGTCGCAAAAACCGGCTTCCAACAAGAACCCTTGCGGGAACCCAGCAAGCCGCGTTTGTGGAGATGGCTTGATTTGATAGAAATCGCTCGCAAAGTCATTTGAATCCTCGATGTAAATGCCGAACTCTTTTTCATTCAGCACTTTCAAGCTTTCAAGTGCGTCTCCCTTTATGTATAGGCGGAAGCGATTTTTATACAAGGCGACCTCACGGGGTGTTCCGTTCTCATTGAGCGTCAGAAAATAATTTGTAAGCTTATTCTCCTGCTGGTTTGCTGGGGTTTCAGCCGTTTGGTTTGCAGGGATTTCGCCTGAAAGAATCTTCTTCCATTTTTCCTCTGCTTCTGTAGTAAGAACTATTTCACCGTTTGCAAGCTCCTTTATGTCAAGGTCAGTGTAGGGTACGCGGAAGAGGTCATTGTCTGAACTGTGGTCAAAAGCGATCAAATTTTCAATTTCGTCGCCGTCTTTGTCTAACAGCTTTTCGTCGTACTCATTAACTATCCAGCCGTTGTCATATTCTGAATATTTGTAAATCAAGTCCATCGTATCTGCTACGACCACCAGATATCCATCATCATCCAGTTCCATGTAGCAGATTGCAAAATCAAGGTTTTGACATCCCCGCAGAAGAATCATATAAGTCGAACTATCATCAGAAGTCTGAAGGGCATCTCTAAAAACTCGGTTAGATTTTTAGAAGATGCCTTATCAGCATAGCTGACAACGAGTTTTTTGATAAGTCATTTAACTGTTATGACTTATCAAAAAACATCGCAAATAAATCTAAGGAAAACCTCTTAAAAACGGAAGTTTTTAGAGGTTCCCTGAAGTATATTACGGGTATCGCTCAAACTATCCCAATAAAGTTCTGAATAGACTGTCCCATTTTTCTCTGATTCATGGTAATAGTCTTCTCCCGGAAGGTTTCCATTTAGAAACCAACTTTTTTTCAAGAAAGTATCCTCGTAGAGCGGCTCTTCTAACCACTCCTTAAGCGTGTAGTTTTTGTTATGCGCCATAGTATCTTACCTCCTATAATCCTCTTGCCGCTATTTCTTCTTTCATTTTGGATAGCAGTGTTTTTACCACCGCATAGAGACGTTCATGGCATTTTTCATCTTTCTGAAAGTCGTCAAAACTTTCGCCATTGTTCAAAAGCCGCTCTTCTATTCTGATTGCGTCAAACCGGTTAAATGGTACATTCTTTGGATTGAACTTTTTCCTAAAAGCAGAGCCTTCCGCCGCATTTGCAGCATGGTTGGTAAATGTCAGCACACAAGTAAGGACACCGTGCGCCTGCTCGTAGGATTCAAGTCTTATCGCAATGAAGAAAAGGTCTGTTCCTCCGGATATTTCGTTACGGGCAAATTCTTTTAAAGAAGAATCTGAAAAAAGAATGTTAGACCAGCTTCTGGCTTTCATCTCCATGGAAGGAAAATCTTTTTTTAGTTTTTCTTTTATATCAGAATTGAATGCATTGCGAAAAAAACGGCATATTCCGTATGACTGGCTTGTCATTTCAGACAAAATATAGTGGTAACTGGAGATAACATGATAGACATCATCAGCTGCCAAACGGGGATTAGCCTCTATGGCGTAGTCTTTTATAATATGGTGAATAAAATCATAACTCAAGGCTTTCCACCGTGAATCAGCCGGCATATCACCAACAGGTGTAAGATAGACGAACAACGCTTCAAAGCCTTTTTCTGTACAAAAATGCTTTTCGATAAAATCGGCATAGCAGGAAAACTGATTTGAACATTCGTCAGTGCAGGGTTTTATGCAAAGAATGAATTTTTGTTCTTCCGAAATGCACAGAATATCTATAACGCCTTTACACTCCTCATCCTCAATGGGAACATCTCGGTAAATGGCAAAGCTTGTCCAAAGCTCAGGGTTGTTTTTTCCCATCTCTGCCTCAGCGAATGGAATTTTAAATTCTTTCAAGATGAGTTTTAAGAATGTATCTTGAAAGCCATGTCCTGTATCCTTGTCCTGATAATGCAAAAGCCATGCAAGTATATTGCTGTGAAAGGTGTTTTGATTAAAAATTCCAAGCACCTTGAAGATGTTTTTTGTTTCTTCAATCTTTTTTATCTTTAAATTCTTTTTTTGTAATAATGCATCAAGAGTGTCCACATTTCCGCTTGAAGCTTCGCCTTTCTTTCGTTTTGAAATGATGTCGCATGATCCCCTTCCCAACAGCCATCCTTGTGGTTTCCCTTGAAGCCATGCTTCCGGTGACGGCTTGATTTGAGAAAAATACTTCACAAAACCTTGAAAAACCTCACTATAAATGTAGAATTTTCTTTCTTTCATCACTTTTAAGCTTTCAAGTGCGTCTCCCTGTATGTACAGTCCCTCAGAATCTGTATACAAGGGTACCTCGCGGAGTGTTCTCTTCTCATTGATTGTTACAAAATAATCCGTAGGCGTACCCGCCCACAGCTTTGCTTGGTTTTCAGTCTTGTGATTTGCAGGCATTTCGCCTAAAAGAATCTTTTTCCATTTTTCTTCTGCTTCTTTGGTGAGGACTACTTCACCATTCCTAAATGCTTCCGAATCAAGGTCTGTGTAAGGTACGTGGAAATATTTACCGGTGCTAGAATAGTTACCATCCTTTTGAGTGCCGGCAAATTCCAAAAAACATTCCGTTATATTTCCCTTTTCATCCGAAATAAAATCATTGTTGCACCAACCATCGTCGCACCGCCAGCCGTTATCATCTTCAAACACTTTCATTACACAAATATCTTCAGTATCGCAGGACAATGTCCCATCTTTTTCTAATTCAAGCTTACAGATTGCAAAATCCAGATCTTTGCAGCCAAGCAAAATGAATCCTTCAATTGAATCTGTATAAGTTCTGATGATATTTCCATAACAGTCAGAATAAACCCGACCATAATTACGCTCCTCGTCATCGTCATAATGCTCTTGCAAATCATCTTCAGCCGGAACTTTTGCGTTTAAAAACCAGCTTTTCTTAAATTTGCCGACGGTTTCGTCATTCATAATATCTGCCATACATACCTCCTATCAAAAATAGTTGCGTTCATCATCCGCCGATATTTTTTAGCAAACGTAATATAAACAAATTGCAATCCAATTAATCTTTTTTAAGATTTAATGGAGCGCACTTTACAATAATCTTATTATTGTGCATAGGGAGTTAAACCCTATCAAAATCGGGAGTTTACTCCCAAAAAATTCGGGAACATGCAAAAAACCGGTATGTTTTTATTAGAAAGAATCGCTAAAACCTCAGTTTTAGCAGTTTTTGTTTGTAATATATTATGATATAAATCATTATATTATAATAATTTATAAAAACATTCGTTATCAGCTTTGCTGATAAAGTATCTTCTAAAGCTGTACCTGAGTTTTTGCAGGAGCAAAAACATCGCTGCTGTGTGGAATCACGGACATCCATGTCCGCTCTGATACGTTGAGGACACTTTTTTGCCGTACGACGCAGTAGATGTGCTGTATATTTGCAAAAGACAATAACCATGCTATACTATAACTATGACCATTCCACGAAAACTGCCGATCGGCGTACAGAGTTTTAAGGTATTACAGGAAAGCCGCTTTCTCTATGTAGATAAAACAGCGTATATTGCTCAATTAGTAACGAGCAGCAGAGTCTATTTCCTCAGCCGCCCACGGAGGTTTGGCAAAAGCCTCTTTCTTTCAACGTTAGCTGCATATTTTCTAGGGCAAAAAGAGCTGTTCAAAGGTTTGTATCTCGGAAAAGCCGAGGAAGCGCAAGCACTACAGGAAAATAGAGCCGCATGGGAAGTATATCCGGTACTGTATCTGGATTTTAATACAGGCAACTATACAGAATCCGATGAGCTTGGTATTAATCTAAATGATCACCTGTGCAAATGGGAAAAACGCTATGGGGCTGAACCATCTGAACAAACGTTTGTACTCCGGTTTGCCGGTGTTATTACCCGAGCTTATCAACAAACCGGCAAGCAGGTAGTCATCCTCGTAGACGAATACGATAAGCCACTTCTGCAAACGATGGGTGTGAATGAAAAACTGAATGAGCAATATCGCAATATGCTCAAGGCATTTTATTCGGTAATGAAAACCTGCGACCAATATATCCGTTTTGCCTTTCTCACCGGTGTTACCAAGTTCAGTAAAGTCAGTATTTTTAGCGATCTGAATAACCTGCGGGATATATCAATGGAAAAGCAGTATGCCGGTATCTGCGGGATCACTCAGACAGAGTTGGAGCACACCTTTCAGCCTGAAATACAAATCCTTGCCAACGAACAAGAGCTTGACTATCAGCAAGCGCTTGCAGAGCTTAAACAATGGTACGACGGCTATCTGTTTCATCCGGCGGGCGAAGGGATGTATAACCCGTTCAGTGTCTTGAGTGCCTTTGCTAAAAAAGAAATCAAAAGTTACTGGTTCGGTACCGGCACCCCGACTTTTTTGGTCAATTACCTCAAAGAAGCTCATTATTTTATCCCCGACTTAGACGGCAATGCAGAACTCACTGAATCAGGGTTGGAAACCTATCGGGCTGTAGCAGAAGATGCCTTACCTATTCTGTTTCAATCAGGGTATTTAACGATTAAGGGATATATCAAAGAAGCACGGTTGTACCGGCTCGGTTTTCCGAATAATGAAGTACGGTACGGCTTTTTAGAGAATCTGCTGCCTGCATATTCAGGGCTATCGCTAGGTGATACCGGAAAGTCAGTGTGGAAGTTTGTTGAGGATGTGCGAAACGGGAAAGTTGACTCTTTTATGGAACGGATGCAGGCGATTATTGCGGGCATTCCCTATGATAACTTCGCCGGAGAAACTCTGAAACTGCGGGAGCAGAACTATCAAGCAGCGGTGTACCTTGTCTTCGCGCTGATGGGGCAGTTTGTGCAGACGGAAGTGCATTGTTCTACAGGACGAGCTGATTGCGTGGTTTGGACAACAGGCACAATCTACATTTTCGAGTTTAAGCTTTCCGGCAACGACAGTGCGGAGGATGCACTCAATCAGATTCAGAGACAGGGCTATGCTGACCAGTATAAGACGGATGATAAGAAGCTTGTGCTGATCGGCAGCTCTTTTGACGAAGAAAAACGTACGATTAAAGAATGGAAAGTAGAACAGCTGTGATACAAACTAAATTCTACACCAATAACGTTACAACGCAGATGCGCCGTATCTCCAGCACTTTTGCAAATAGACGGTGCAGATGCTAGGAGCGCACAAAAAACACCCGCAGGCGTACTTTTTGTACGTCGAGGACTGTTTTTTGTGAAGCGACAACGCAGATGCACCGTATATTTGTAAAAGAACATATCAATATGCCGGCACGTCTAAGCTTACTTCCGTACCTGTTTCCGGGTTACTGGTGATTGTGAGTGTACCGCCCAAGAGTTTTGCCCTCATTTCCATTCCGCTCATGCCAAAGTGCTGCTCGCCCGCAGCATGAATTGTCGTTGTGTCAAAACCTGTTCCGTCGTCAAAAATCATGATGCGGATAGTCTTATGTTGAGGCTGTGCAAAAATATCTTTTTCTGAATGTTCAACTTTTCTAATAATGACGCTTGTTTCTTCTGCCTTAGCGTGAACGCGCACATTGTTCAAAGCTTCCTGAATGATGCGTAAAATGTGATGTTTTTGTTCGTGTGTAAAATCTTCAAGTATATCATTTTGCTCTACAAAAAACGCACAGGGAATTCCTGACTGATCGGAAAATTGTTCACACAAGTCGTTGATAACTGTTTTAAAAGGAACGCTTGCTAATGATGGAATTGAAAGATTTTGGATAATTGCACGAAGTTCTTGTTGGTTCCGTTTTTCAAGATTGATGATTTTTTCTATTTTTTCGATAGCTGCTTTTTCCCAATCGGCTGTATCTTGATTCAGGATACTCCCGTTCGTGCCGTTTATGTCGGACAAAAATTTTTTTTGTTCTATAAGAAGCATCTTTATATTCTGACTTACTGTAGGGCATCTCTAAAAACTCGGTTAGATTTTTAGAAGATGCCTTATCAGCATAGCTGACAACGAGTTTTTTGATAAGTCATTTAACTGTTATGACTTATCAAAAAACATCGCAAATAAATCTAAGGAAAACCTCTTAAAAACGGAAGTTTTTAGAGGTTCCCTGTATCGTGAAGTTCCTGACTTATACGCTTTCTCTCTTCTTCTTGTGTCTGTATGATTTCTGAAATGAATGTGCGGTTTTCTTTGAGTAACTTTCTGCTTTTGATATTGTAGATTAAGATCACCAAAATTGCGATGAACGCAGCAAAGCATACTACAATCAAAAAGAGGAAAAATGACGTGTAAAGGTTTAAGGCGGACAGTAAATTTTGTAATTCTTGTTCTGTCACGAATTCAGCCTCTTGCATACCAGATAAAAATTATGTTTAGCATGAAATTCTCCGCTCAATAAGACGATAAAGACCAAAGCCTGAAAAAGTACAAATCAATCTGTCGAGCACTGTAACTGGAACTCTCGGCAAGAGATACGACAAAAACACGCCGAATTTTAACCGTTGGAAAACGACGGAAAAATTGTCGATGATAGAAAATCCTGAAGTCTTTTCAAATAACGGGCGTATGAATGTATCTAAAGCACTCGCAGAAAAACTGCTGAGGAAAGATGAAACGAATACAATGATTAAAAGATACAGAAAGGTAACAGACCGATTAAAGAAAAACTCTTTGTTGTTTCGGCTCAACATAAATGTTGTCAGAACAATCAGTATTCCGCACAACGCATACAGAAAGTCAAAGTAGAAAATTTCAGTTTTGTACACCGCACATTCGATGAGCGTTATAATTGGATTGTGTAAGGTCGCCACAATTAAGCCGGGAGCAAGTCCTGCGTAAAATGTGATGGCTATTGTAAAAATGGTATCTAAAAATATCGGAAAATGAAGAGTGAACGAGAGAAATGATATAGCGTTATTCCCCGCGATAGAAAGAAGACAGAGAACCGTTATCACCCCGAACTTTATTTGGGGGCTTTTTTGAGCTGCAGAAGCAAGTGCTGAACGGTGCTTGCTAAAGTATTCCGAGTGATGATTTGACCCTATAAAAAGATTTTTTTTCATAGTCTTCCTAGTTTTTTCAAGAATTCAATTTTGTTTTTAACGCCTGCCTTGTCATACATGAGTGTAAGGTAATTTATAACGGTTTTTTCACTAATGCCAAGGTTTGCGGCAATTTCTGCATTTGTGTTGTAAAGTGTAATAGAATCTGCAATGAGTTTTTCTTTTTTGGTAAAGGTCTGCGTTATGTCACGAACTTCGAGCAGCCCCGTAACAAGTTCCGCTTGAATGTATGATTTACCATTCGCAATAGCATTAATCGCCGCAAGCAAGATTTCTTCGTCTGCATTTTTTGAAACAAAGCCCTTGGCACCGACTAAAGAACTTATTGCATGTTCTACAAATCCGCCGGAATCATGGCTGGAGTATGCAATGCACGGAATGTCAAGTGCTGTCAAGCGGCGAATTATTTCAAAACCGCAATTTTCTTCGTGACCGGTTGTCGTGTATTCCGCTTTAAACGAAATATCTACGATGGCGATAGGGCTGCTTTGTACTCCCGCTGCTATCGGTTCATCTGCTCGCTCTTTTATTGATGCAGATGGATTCAGCTCTGCCGTTTCTTGGGTGTACGCTGCATCGGCGGTGTTGATTGGAGCAATCGTTGCGGCAATAGAATCAGCGAGTTTTTCACATTCTTTCCACGTGCCGACTTCGTGTGTAACTTTGTAGCTTGAATGAGTTTCTATCCAGTTTTTATTCCGTTCCGTAACAGTGCGTGATCATCGCACAGAATGATATTTTGAGTCATATATGTATTCTAGTTGATGTGAACAGCGGTAAAAAATGCGCTATTTCAAGCCTCATTCGTTTCAAAAAACTTGATTCAAAGCGGCAGCCCCATGCTGCATCTGGAAAGTGCAAGTATAGATAATCCATTTCGGTGATGGCTGACTCGAACTCTGGTTGTGAAATCAGTATACTGTTGCATAAATGACTGTTAACAGCAAGAAGTTGTTGTTTTGTTTGATTAAGATATATTCCTATTGCGGCTTTTACTGTATGTGTATTTTGCTGGCAGCCCGTAAACGGTATGCAAGATGCCGGTATGTCTACTGATTGCAACAGCTTTGCCGCATCGTCCAAAGTAATCGTTCGATCAGATAGATTGCATCCGCTTGTTCCAATATCAATAATCCGTGTATTCTGCGCAAAACAATGCCGATATATTTCAGCATAGTTCATAAGATTAGGCAATGTTACAAGCTCTTGATGATTTTTTCCGATAATATGCTGTACTCCTACAGGATAAGCAGTAGTATAGAGAGGAGAAAGTTTTGCATCAGTCATGCGCAATTTTTTAATTGGGCTGCTATTCCGTGCATGAGTTAATCCTTTTCCCCATGAAAAATCCAAACCAGTGTGCAATATCGGCAGCGAGGCATTGGTAAGCCGCAATGCTAATTCAAGTGCAGTAAGTCCCACAGACCCAAGAGGCGGTAAAATAAGCGGATGTAAAAGCCGGTACATTTCTTGCAGGTAATGGGCAGGCGCATACTCAGTGCAAAAAAAATAAACCATGCTGTCAGATGCTTTTACAGCTCTCGGAGAAGCAGTAATATCCGCGAAAATAGGGATGCCGCTTTTTTTCAATCCGATAAAGGCGGAATCTATCCAATACTGCGATTCAATGAGAATGAGAGCATCAGGCACAATCTCCGGCAGTAAGGCTGGTGCAGCGGCATCCACTGCAAGCAAAAAAAATTTGCTGCGGTATTTACGGATAAAATTCCGTGTTTCGTCAAGTGAAGGTCCCGCACCAGCAACTAAAATCGGCTTATGTATTTCTTCACTTCCTTGCAAAATATGCCATGACTCATTAGTAACCGCCGCTGTAAGGTTGCGGAAGATATTTCGTGCATAGTTCCGCCCCAGCTGAATTAGGGTAAGGCGGTTTATCCAAAAGCGGGAAATAAAATCATCTACATATTTTTGTACTGCTGCATAAAATTCACAATAGAGGGTTGTTCCGCCTGAACACTGCACCGCAATACATTTTTTAAAAGGGAAAAGCGGCAGTTTTCCAATACAGCTCAGTATACTTGCAATGCTGTCTGAATTGATATAGGTGATTTTTTTTTGCGCCAATAATTCTTTCGGTTTTTCAGTTAAATGCTGTAAAGAAAACTGCATCAATCCCCTATCACGCTCAACAGCAAGGATATACGCATACTCTGGCAATTTTGCATATAGCTCTGCCAAACCGTATCCTAAAAGCGGAGATAAACATAGTATAAGAGAATAGGATGGAATATGCAAATTTGCAATCTGCGTTACCAGTGATCGCTGCGGATCATATTTTGAGTAAAGATATTTTTCTCTATAAAAAACAGAAAAGCCCCTGCCGGTTTCAATAAGCTGGGGCTCTTCCGCATCTGTACTATAGTGCTGCATTCTATTTACTATGCAAACATTATTCAAAAGTCTGCTTCATTGCCTCACTGAAATTATTTGTGAGATGCTTGCTGGTTAATACAAAGTCAATAACACTTTGCTGTCCCCATGGCAGTTGCTGCGACGCGAGAAGCGCGAGCGGATAGCCTTGATACCAAAATGATGCAAGCTGTCCGTATGAAGTTCCCGGTTTTTCTTTTTCGTCTTCTGTGGGGCTTACCTCTTCTGCAAGTTTAAACACCAGTACCTGAGACCCAAGCAGTACAGGTTCTGAAATATCAGACTCTTTCAATGAAAAGATGGTTTTAAAGAATGATTCATTCCGTATACCTGATGCAATGGAAGTATCTGATTGGGATGAAAGCTGCGGCAAAATATCTGTATTCCCATAGTTGATAGCAAGCGGATTACTTGTTTGTACCACTAAACCATTTGTTTCTGCGATGTCTGCAAAAGCATTCTCTACACTGCTGTTTTTAACATCTTTTGCAAACATCTTTGCAGTCTCTTCCAAATAATCTTCTATCATTCCGCGTTCATTTGTCTTCATATAATTAAACACGCGATCACGGGTCTCTTCATTTTCAAAATCCGCCGCAGTTACCGGTTCAAGGCATTTTACAATAGCATAGCCTGAGGCAGTTTTAATAACTCCGCTCATCTGACCGGCACCGAGCGCAAGGACTGTTTCTAATGCAGCCGCTTCAGGAAATGTTTGATTAACAGTTGTTCGGTATGGAGAAAGCATAGTACCCGAAGAATCAGTTCCTTGCTTTGTCGAGTTTGCTGTTACCGCATCATCAAAGCTCAATTCCTCTTTTTGAATTGACTGTAAAACCTTATTCGCCTCGTCTTCCGCTCCGAATGTGATCAGCTGCAAGTGATGTTCGGAAAACAACTCGGCGTGTTCTTTTCCGTAAGCCTGTATCTTCTCTTGAGGAAAGAGCGTTTCTTCAAATACAACATAATCAAATTTACGCTGTTTTTCTGCCATTTTGTTGATAAAGGCGGTTTCTGCCGCACTTGTTTTCAGTCCGAATAACTTGCTGTATGTCCCGAACATATCTTCGATATACCGCTGTGCAGTTAGATAATGTACAACACTCCGGCGGTGCGATAATTTTTCTTGTTCTGATGTCTGTTCATAAATTTTAGAAGAATAAGCACCGGAAGCATCTGAATAAAAAGGGATCAACGCCTTATTGATTGCCTCATTCGGAAGATGAAACCCTGCATCAAGTACTTCTTCTTGTAACGCGAGGTCAACCATCGCTGTATTGAACGATGCATCACGAAGCCGGTAATTCATAAATTCCTGTTGGAATTTATTTTCACTTGTAAGATAGCCTTGCTTCTCTGCGGTATGGTAAAGCTGCCGATACTGCTGCATAAAAAGCCCTTCGGGAGTATTTTCCAGTGCCTTATTTTTCCATTTCCCGATAACAGCCTTGGAACTGCCTCTTTCTTGCCCTCCGACAGCGGGAATAAAAACAAATGTAATAATAGATAACACTAAAATAATAATACCGCCGATTGTTGCAGTATTTCTTTTCATACCTTCCATAAAATAATCTTCCTTAAATTACTAAAATCAAAAACCGATACCGCAGGTTTGCGCTGCTTTTACAGCTTTTCTTTTGAGTCCCCCTGTTCAGAAACTTTCACTTCGGAACGGAGTACCCTGAAATGCGATGTTCAAAACCGTGCTAGCAACAGCGGTAGTATGTGCGGTTTTAAACTTGCCGGCGCGACCGTCCCAAAAGTTAGTTACTTTCTGCCGTAAGCATACCGATGGCATACCGCAGGTATTGATAGCCCCGCCAAGTTTAAAATTAAGTTTTTATACAGTAATGGGCGCCTCTAAAAACTCGGTTAGATTTTGAGAGGTGCCCTAATGACTTAATTTTAAACACATCACATCTAAATCTCAGGAAACTGTCAAAAAACTAAAGTTTTTGAACAGCCCCGTCTATCTAATAATAGATTTTAGGGTATCACGAAAAATTCGGTTAGATTTTTAGTGATGCCCTATCAGTAAAACTGATAACGAGCTTCAATTTAACTCTTTATATTATAAGGACTTAAATTGAAACATCGCAAATTAAATCTAAGGAAAACCTTTAAAAACTGAAGTTTTTAGAGATTTTCCTCTAAGAATACCAGCTTACATACCAAATGTCAATAATTAACTTGATACTTGTCAGGGCTTATTTTCTGTATTTGAGTTGAAACCTTGCTGGGTTTTGGGCTGCCCCATACCCTTGACTCTTTATGCTGAATATTTTATACATTATTATAATAATAAGTCCTATTATAAAGTCGTATCTTCAAAAGTATTGCACATTGATGTCCGGAATAATGAGATAATAAAACCGGATAAGCAAGGAATTGTTTTTTACAATGCAGCAGCTGAACAAAGTATCGGTTTTGCAAGTTGCTACATTGGTATGCAGCGGTACCTATAATAGGTCAGGGGATGTCATCGCCGGCGGCAAAAGGCGGTTGCTTTTGCTACTGGTGTAGCCATGGTATCTTGAAATAAGATGCCAACCTGTTTTGCAACGGAGGTATCGAGCAGGTTTAATCTGCGTTGTTTATGGCAGCGCAGAAACTCGGCGGATGCCTGCTATCGCCGTATTCGGACTGCTGCATGTATATCTTCATCACTCTGTATGGAGATATTTTGCGCATTATCATCTACCGTGAAGAGCTACCTTTTTCTTGCTTTATGGGGAATGTGCTTGTGCAAAACCATACTTAAGTATTGCTGGCAAGGAGTTTATTATGGTATCGCCAAAAGAAATTGAAGAAGCACTATCACTTATCCGTCCTCAATTACAAGCAGACGGCGGAGATGTTGCATTTGTATCTTTTTCAGACGGAATTGTCTCTGTCCGCTTACAAGGAGCCTGCGGTTCATGTCCTATGGCACTTATGACATTAAAGATGAGCATAGAAGCACAACTGCAAGAATCTTATCCGGAAATAAAAGAAGTTGTTGCCATTCAGTAGCGGCATGTCCAGTGCTGCATATTATTTTCAAATAATAAACGTGGGGAGCTGTCAATGCCGATGCAAAGACTTCAGTTTTGAGATAGCTTTCTTAATTTTAAACGATGTAATTTGCGACGTTTTTAACAAGTCATTGGTATAAAAAGACTTGTTAAAAACTCGCTATCAGCTTTGCTGTCGCTGTTGGCGGAAGGATTATTATGAATAGAAGAATATTTATGCTGATTTGTTTGTCCTTTCTACTTTTGCAACCTTTGATTGCAAAAGGAAAAAAAGATGTAGAAACACGGACACCTGAAACTCCTGAAAGCTGGAGTGAGTCATTCGATATTTCTGGAAGAAAACGCAGCAAATACAATGTACTGGTAACTGCCGAAGACCTTGCAGGAAATATTGGGACAGCCGGTCCATTTAATATGTATATTGATCCGAAATCGGATTTACCGGTTGTGCATATAAACAACCCTGTAAAGAATATGTGCGTAAACGGCAACTTGAATGTGTCTGGTACCTGTTTTGATGATGATGCCGTAGCGCAAGTATTTGTTAGTTTAGACAATGGTGAACCTATATCTGCAACAGGTACACAGTTTTGGTCATGTTTTTTTGATACGGTGTCTTTGGCGGAAGGTATTCATCAGGTATCAGCATGGGGCGTAGATAGTAATGGAGTAATAGGCACTCCTCTGTCAATTCAGTTTCATTTGAATAGGCAACTTCCCGAGACTAAAGTCAGCAGTATTGATGCCGGCGCACTTGTTTCCGGTAAAATAACGCTGAGCGGTACGGTAGAAGATGGAAATGGGGTTAAGCAGCTTTTTTATTCTGTCAACGGGGGCGAAACATACATTCCGGTTTCATTAAAGAAAAATAAAAAATTAAAAAATGCTTCTTTTAAAATTCCGATTGATACTCGTAAAATGCCGGAAGGTCCTACTATTTTCTGGTTTAAGGCAATAGATATGCTTGATGCGGAAGGAATTTCTACGTTTTTATGTTTTATTGATAATACCCCTCCGAGTGTTGATTTTTCCTATCCGCCTGCTAATGAAGTATGCGGTAGTATCTTTGCTGTAGGCGGATCGGTCGTTGACAGCGTAAGCCTTGAAGCCGTTGCATGGAAAATGGGAAAGCAAACCGGATCATTTGAGTTAGTAAAAGGTAATCCCTATTGGGTGAAAGAATTTGATGTATCAAAATCATCTAATAAAACAGAAACAATCGAGATTATTGCAAAAGATACAGCGGGCAATACTACATCGGTAAAGCGTACAATCAAAATAGATAAAACTAAAGATCAGCCGATTGTTGCCGTAGCCTTGCCCGCAGAAGGTTCTATTGCTCAAGATTCGCTCTATATTGCGGGAACGGTAGAGAATTTGTCCGGCAGCGCAGAGATTCGGTATCAGCTGGACAAAGAAAAAGAGCAAACACTACCGGTACCCTTTGGACCATTCAGTCTTAACCTTGAAAATATTGCTGCCGGTACCCATACCGTTTCATTATATGCAGTAAATGCGCAGGGGGTAAAAAGCAAGGTTCAAACCATTCCTTTTTCTGCTACAGGGAAAAAACCGGTTATTTCATTAGAAAAAACAGAGGGGGTGCTGTATAAATTATTGCCGGGGAATAAGCAGCCGATAGGTATTACTATTCAGTCGGATGCAGGTATAGATACACTGAGTTATACAGTGGATGGAGGAGAGGAAATAGCAGTGCCTGCAAAGCAAGGCAGTCATACGGCAGCTATCAAAATACCGGCAGCAGCGGCATTTGCAAATAAGACTACCGCTATCAGAGTATATGCTGTCGATGTCTTTAATCGGAGGGTGTCACAAACTTTTTTAGCGGTCGGCGGCACAACAGCAGCAGAAACTGCACTGGTATGGGCGGTAGGCAATACCAATGATGCGGGTACGGTACTCCTTACAGGAGAACAACCTTTGACAGGGGTGTATGTTTCCGATTCCGGTGCCGAAATAGCGTCTGCGGTACTTGCAGAAAGCGTTTCCGGTCTTACGGTATCCCAAAATGGTCATACTGTCTCTATTTCCGGGACGGCAGACGGTCTCTATGAAAATGTACAGCTTGCTATTACCGATACACAGGGGAATACGTTTACCACAGAGGCTATTTCTATTTTGGTTGATAGTGCTGCACCGCTTATTACGGTTGATAATCCTGATGAACCGCAGCTGATTACCAGTGCGGTAGAATTAACCGGTACTGTTACAGACGGAACACCATTACAGTCGATTACGTACACCATCGGAACAGGCAGCCCCCTGCCGCTTTCCGCTGCATTTTCTGCAACAATACCTGTAGAGGATGTACCGGACGGTTTAATTGTTGCCGGTATTCATGCTGTTGACTCTATGGGACACAAAAGCTCGGTATACCGTCTTTTTTACAAAGACACTACACCGCCGGCTGCATCCATGCTATTTCCGCGGGAAACAGATGCAATAAACGGTATTATTCTATCTGCGTTTACTGTAACGGATGCTTTTCCGATTGTAAAAGCGGAATACAAACCGGAGGGCGAAGAAACGCAATGGAAACCTATTGAAATAACGCCGCTTATTCATACGCTTATTGGTAGTACCGAAGAGCCGATTTCAAAAGGTATGCAGTTCCGCTTTACCGATAAGGCGGGTAATATTTCTACCTATACTGATTTTCCGCTTTTAATTGATACAGAAGCTGATAAACCGGTACTGGAAATACATCTTCCAGTAGAAAATCAAATTATTACAGAAGATTTTACACTTTCAGGCATTATCTATGATGATGACGGGGTTTCAAAAGTATACTATAAAATTGATGATAATCCGCTTAAAACAATGGAGGTAACCAATACATTTGCTATACCGTTCAATCTTACCGATTTTACTGACAATGAACATATTATTTCTATATATGGAGAGGATATATACGGAGTAAAGAGCAACGTAATGGAGCGGAAAGTAAGAATTTCTCTTGCAGTACCGGAGGGTGCGGTTACAGTGCCTACGCTCTCCGATATGATACGGGATACCATCACTATTGAAGGTACGGCATCTGATAAAAACGGTATTGAAAAGGTTGAAGTGTCCCTTGATAACGGTGCTACTTATAATGCTGCCGAGGGTACGGATTCATGGCAGTATC
This sequence comes from Treponema sp., assembly GCA_052173475.1. Taxonomy (GTDB): domain Bacteria; phylum Spirochaetota; class Spirochaetia; order Treponematales; family Treponemataceae; genus Treponema. Next base: position 2,437 of record JBQMYN010000018.1, on the reverse strand, counting down.
TGTTGAATACACGGGTAATTAAGGACGGCACCCATGTTATTTTCGTTAAAGTACGGGACAACTATGGTGAAGAAACCCTCATTTCTACCCTACTGAATATTGATAATACCAACCCCAGTTTGAAATTAGAATATCCTACCGCTGGCGGACGGTATGATAATACGTTATTAATTTCGGGACAAATATACGATAATCTGCATCTTGAAGGGGTTACCATTAAAATAAAAGGTCTACAAGATCAGGCAATCCCTGACGATCTTGCGCAAATGCAGCTGCCTAATAATTTGTTAGTAACAAAAGAACTTGATATATCAGGACTTGCAGAGGGTAGGTATAATTTAGAAATTACCGCTGTTGATAAGGCTAACAACACTACCAATGTTGCCCGCAACTTTGAGATTGTACGCAATGCACAAGAAAATAAAATCGCATTGTTATATCCTCTTAATGGAGAAAATGTTGTCGGTGAGTGGAATGTGTATGGAAGAATTACAAGTGCAACATATCCTGAAACCGTAACATTGCTGATTGATGAAAAAGAATCCGGCAGTAGTCCGGTTTCACCGACAGGTTATTTCAGCTTTAGACTTACAAAAGACGCGATCCCTGAAGGACAACATCAGTTAGCGGTAAAAGCTGCCATTGTACCTAATCAGCCGGAAATTTCACGTTCTCATACAATTTTTTATAAAACAACAGGACCATGGGTAACAATTGATAATTTTGCAATGGGGGATTTTGCTATTGACCGTCCATATCTGAGGGGCAATGCAGGCTATAGCCTTTCTGATGAAGATGCCGCATTACTAAATGATAAGGCGACACCAAAAGAAATACGCGCCCTTATTGCAGAAAAGAGAGTTGCTTCTGTGGAAATAAGTTTCAATAACGGGAAAACCTTTATACCGCTGCGTTCACACGGCGCATGGAAATACCGGCTTGAAACTGGTGATATGGCTGAAAGTAATCATTTTATACTTGTAAAAGCTACTATGGTGAATAAAGAAACCGCCGTATGCAGAACCATTGTCAGCATTGATAAAACAATACCGACTATCAAGCTTATTACTCCTGATGAAGGCGGTCTTTACAATGAACAATTAACCTATTCGGGACTTGTTTCCGACGATGTAGCAGTAAAAAATGTGGAGCTTGCATTGAGGAAAGGGGATAAATTCTTATACAGTGTTCCCCAAGCAATGCGCGGCTTACATTTTGATATGGGATTTTTAGGTGCTACATTATGGAATGCCGGTATTGGGTTGAGCTTTTTTGATAGTAATGTTAAGTTGCAGCTTCATTATGGTCAGTATCTGCCGGTTCAGTGGGCAAAAGTGTCTAAAGCGAAAAACGGAGAAAAAATGCGGTACGGCGGTCATGTATTTACTGCAAAAATTCTAGCGAATGTATTTGAGCTTCCCTTTGCAAATTTTGCTGGACCAGATTGGGCTTGGCTCTATATGACGGGATCGCTTGGCGCAAACTTCTCTATATTCACAGAAACGCAAAGCAAAAAAACTCAAATTCTGTCCGCTATGCTTGCACAAATTGAATTTCCGCGTGTAAAGCTGCCTAAGAAAAAGGTTAAATATTGCAACACGTTTGCTTTTTATACAGAAGGGCAGCTGTGGTTTATCCCGACCGATGTAAGCAATAAGGGCAGTAATGTAAAAGCCGGAATTAAGTCGATTATTCCTCGAATATCGTTTGGTTTAAGATTGTCGATATTTTAGATTAGACTTGAACGATAGGTTCGTTATCGCTTAGGTTATTTCAAAGCAGCCTGTTCCGAAACGGAAGTTTCAGAACAGGTTTATTGTACTGAGAGGATCGGACAGCCCGTTCCTTATAGCATTCTCTATTGATAGAAAAATCATACAAAATATGATATAATCCTTGTATGAATCAGAGGCAACAGGCAAACAAATATGTTGCCGATTTGCCATTAAGCCTGCACCCCAAGTGAATTGTTAGACCTGTTCAATAACTTCCTTATCGAACAGGTTTATTACTTGTAACTTTGATGAGTTTTTAATCTACGATATGGAAAACCCCAACGGCGAGCCTCAACAGGTTTTCTTAAAAGATTTGCAGAAAGACTTTCACCGTCTTCAGTTCCCTATAATTTTTTTTCTTGCGAACTTTATATTATCGTGGTATAATTATACATAGACCTGTTTGCTACTTTCCGCTTCCGAATAGGTCTTATGATAGAGTGGCGAATCTGATACTAAGATTGTAAGAGGAGCATAATAGTTTGTTTCTTTACATTAGCGTAAAACGTATTCAGGATACCCAAAAAATAATGAACTTTTGAGGCAATCAATATCCGTTGGATTTACTGTTAGATATGGTTTTTAGCCGGAATTTACGGCAAAACTGCATAAAACTATTATTTTACACCAAAAGAGGCTTTGAGCGTTGTGAATAATTTATA
>JBQMYN010000017.1:0-31075 GCA_052173475.1 Treponema sp. | reverse complement strand
CCCCCCCCCCCCCCCCCCCCCCCCGCTTAAAACAGCGGTAACTGGCTGTCTTGTACTTTCGGTTTATACTGCAATGCAGGCTGAGCCCACTCGCGCAGCAAATCCGCCGCTCCGTCAATAGGGATTGCGCCATCAGCGGCAAGAGTCCTTCCCCCGCCGTTTTGCTGAGAATCCAGCATACCAGCGGCAATGCAGACATCCCGTCCCTGTTCAAGCGCAAAGTTTGCGGTAATAAGCGCACCGGACTTTTCCGGTGCTTCAACAACCACGACAGAGCGGGAAAGACCGGAAATAATCCTATTGCGCTGCGGGAACCGATATGCAAGCGGAATATCCCCGGGAGGATATTCACTCATAATGCAACCGCCGTTTTCCAGTATACTCCCTGCAAGCCGGCTGTTTGAACGAGGATAAAACTGATCGGTTCCGCAGGCAAGCACCGCTGCCGTTAGCCCGCCGCCAGCTAATGCCCCCTTATGTGCAAAGGCATCAATACCCCGCGCAAGACCGGACACTACCGGAATACGGTTATGCCCGCATTCCGCAGCAATCCGCAATGCTGCTTTCATACCGGCACCGGTAGGACGGCGGGTGCCGACCATACCGACACACGGCACAGCCGGCGGCAGTATACCGCGGTAGTATAATAGAAATGGCGCATCGGGGATTTCCCGCAGCAGCGGCGGAAAATCTGAATCATCGCTAAACACCATTTCAATCCGGCAGCGTTGCATAATCTTAACCGCTTTCTCCGCCAATGAGGGGAGACTCTTCAATGTAAATGTACGCGGATTAGGAACCCGCTGCAGCAGCTCCGCTATATCGTGCATTGAAAGTACTGTAAGAGCTTGTAAAGTGTCAAGTCTTCGTGCAAGAAATAGTTTTTCTGCATTTTTCAGAAAGGTACAATGTGATAATGCAATAAGCAACAGAGCTTTTTCGCTGCGATATGAGCCAGACATAGTACAACCGACTACTGAGCAGCATTTTGTACAAATGCTTTATTCCGTTCCGCCTCCGCCCGCTGTTCAGCACTGCCGCTTGTTTTAATGATCCTGTCATACGCAGCAACTGCTTTTTGATACTGCCCCGTCATAAAATATGCACGCCCTAAAATAAACAGCGAATCTAGCGGCTTTTTCTCTTTTTCCGCTATCGGTTCCATAATCATAATCGCATCTTGCGGGCGGTTCAGTTCAAAAACATATAAAATTGACAGCGCATATACCGCACGGGTATAATTCGGATCAATTTCAACTGCACGTTTATAGGATGCAACTGAAAGATCAAAATATGCCTGCCGGTTATCGGCACCGGTTTCTCCCGGATATTGTAAGGAACCTTTTGCGATAACACCGGCGCATATTCCTATTTGATAAAATAAATGCTGGTTTTCAGGATAGTATTCCAATGCAGATCGGAAACATTCAATAGCTTTTTTATACATTTTTTTATCCATATACCGCCGTCCGAGCATCTTATACCATATTCCAATACGCTGCTCAGACATAATAATACTATCAACTTTCCCCTGATATTTTTTAATAGCAGTCTCTAATTCTTCTATTGTAAGAGGATTTTTGACACCAAGCTCTAAATCTTGCAGTTTCCGCATAAATGCCGAATTTGTGCAGGAACTCGCTACAATGCAGAGGGAGCAAATAACAGCCACACGCCAATAATATTTCATTCATACCTTCCTTAATAATGAACACGGATGGATTCCCACGCCTTTCTTACATTTTTATATATCTTGGCAATATTGTCAATGAAAGTTCGAGGTTTTACGTGATGAGTTTCTCTGTATATAAGTATTATCTGCCATACAGTGATTAAACCTGTTCCGAAACGGAAATTTCCGAACAGGTTTATTATTTTCCTGTTTTTCTGTTACTTGAAGCTAAGAAAAATGTTGACTGTAAAGAATGGGCAAACAGTATTAAGGAGTTATTTATGGGCGATCAAGAAATGAACCGTATTCTGCCGCCGGTTCCAAAAACAATCCGTATATATGAGTTATTAACAAATTTAACATGGGCAATGATAAGTATTGTGCTTGTAGCATCTTTGCATGGTATACAAGGGCTGATTGCGTTGTTCACTTTTAAAACATTTATCATACTATTGGTAATTGCAATAGCCGACCCATTCTTAAAACCTCTGATCTTTTTTCCAACAATTATTAATTGGCAATCTGATCCGGAAAAAGCTCAAAAGTATATTTTAAGATACAGCCGTATACAGTTTATTGCCCCGTTTTTATTCACTATTTTTGCACTCATTGTTATAATTCCTCTATTATATCCTCATGCTGATCAGACAACAGCAAAACTGTACTTCAGCTTGCTTGCAACCGGCAATATTTTTTTATGGGGTATCTTACTGGGAAGTTTTTCAGTCCGGTATTTTGAGCAGTGGAGCTTGTTCGTCCCGCTGCAAGGTGATTTTACGAGTTATCCAATGACAGTACGAGTGTGCATTGCCTGTTTTTTCTGTACACTTGGATCGGGTATGCTTGCTGTTGCGCCGCTGGTTTATCATTCAGGACCATTTACACTGTCTGTATTACAGCCTATTATCGGGTTTGGACTCTACGGAGCGATTTTTTCGGTGTTGAACATTTTTTTAGCTGCACGATCTTCTGCCAACCGTATGCGGGTTATGCAAACAGCAATGAAAGCACTTGCAGCCGGAGACTATCGCCAGCAATTTATTACTGATACGGAACTTCGTGATGAAATGGGGCTGTTGCTGAATGATTTTAATACGTTTCTCTTCTTTAACAAAACATTTTTAAGAGACCTTGATAAAAATGTCAATAATTCAAATGCGGTTGCTGATGCCTTGTTCACGGATATGCATACTACTTCAAAAACTTTACAGCAAATAGACAGCAGTATTGTTTCTGTGAATACAAATATAAAGAATCAGGAATCACATCTATTAGAAACACAAAACACACTGCATGACATTATCCGGAATATTGAAAATTTAGATAAACATATTGAGCTTCAATCAGGTAGAGTTTCAGTATCTGCATCAGCGATTGAACAAATGGTTGCCAATATTCAATCGGTTACCCATATCCTAGAAAAAAACTCACAATCAATCGGTATGCTGGAGAGCAAGGCTGGTAATACGGTTAAAATAAGTGAAGCATCCGCTGCCCGTACACAAAAAATAGCAGAATCATCGCAAAGTTTACTCGAAGCATCAAATGTGATTCAGCATATTGCCAGCCAGACAAATTTGCTTGCTATGAATGCAGCGATTGAAGCAGCCCATGCAGGAGAAAGCGGCAAAGGCTTTGCCGTTGTCGCAGACGAAATCCGTAAACTTGCGGAAGAAGCAGGCAGCCAAGGAAAGGCAATTTCAGCTGTTCTAAAGGATTTACAAGTTGAACTCGAAAAAATAGCCGAAGAATCTCAAACTGTATACGGAGAATTTGGTGAAATTTCTAAACTTGCAACTACAGTGAGGGAGCAAGAATCGGTTATTATGAATGCAATGCGGGAACAAAACGAAGGCAGTACCCAAGTGCTTACTGCAATGCAGGAAATTACACAAATTACTGCTGAAGTAAAGAGCAATTCAGAAAAAATGCTGCTCAGTAATACTGAAATCAGCAATGGAATGAAGGGGCTTGCTGAAAGTGCGCAAAGTGTGAATACTGATATGCAAAATATCACGAGCGGAACAGATAAAATCAATGAAGCTGTGAATAACGTTATTAAAATGACTGAGGCAAATAAACAGTCTGTTTTAGACATATTACGTCATCTTGAACAACTAAATTATGATAAGGAAAATAAGTGTCGCTAAATTGTACAGAAATTAATTGTATTTTAGATGAGTTAGCATTGGAAGGGTATTATATCCAAAAAATAGTGCAGCCTTCCTATTCAATCATGGTACTCCATTTGTATAAAAGCCGCCCTCTCGCACTCTTGATATGTCTTGAAGGCGGTGCATGCCGCCTGCACGAAACACGGCAGCGTATCCCAAAATTTGATAAACCGCTCCGTTTTATGGAGTTACTGCGTTCACGAGTTCGCGGGGCAAAGATTACTCGAGCGGAACAGCTTAATAATGATCGAATAGTCCGTTTTATTCTTGAAACTTCCGGCGGGCGTTTGCATTTATACTTGAGGCTTTGGAGCGGAGCGGCGAATATCATCCTTACCGAACCTGCATCCAATACCGATACTGCTGAAACTATTGCTGAAACTATTATTGATGCATTTTACCGCCGCCCTGCCCGCAATGAAATAAGCGGTGCCCACTGGAGTATACCAGCTGCGCATACGCCGATAAAAACATACACAATCCGTCCGTACAATACTGAACTTAGTTTTAATGATGCGATTGATCAGTGGTATGCGCGCAATGCGCCGGTACTTTCCCTTGAAGCCCTGCGAACTGAGGCTGAACGGTTTTATAGCTTAAAAATAGAGAAAATACAAAATGCACTTGAAAAACTCCAAGATAAAAAACAAACATTCTTGCATGCAGATCAGCTCAAGCATCAGGGAGATTTGCTCCTAGCATACGCCTATACTATTCCGGCAGGAGCGGCCTTTGCTGAACTTGAAGACTATGCGCATGACGGTAACAGTATACGGATTATGCTGGATACAGGTAAAACAGCGCAGGAAAATGCTGCCTCCTATTATGAGCAGTATAAAAAAGCAGTTTCCGGTCTAGCAGCTCTGACGGAAGATATTAGCGCAATGCAGCAGCAGCAACAGCAGCTTGAAGCAGAACTCGCCTCAATCCGTATGGAAGAAAATCCTCACATTATTGATAAACTGCTGCGGAAAAAGAAAATTCCTGCACAGCAAAAGCAGACAGCGCAGGGGAAAGAACGCCCCGGACTGGGATTTTACTACAGGGAATGGACATTGTTTGTCGGCAGAACTGCCTCAGAAAATGATGAGCTGCTGCGGCACCATGTACGCGGAAAAGATATGTGGCTGCATGTACGGGATTATTCAGGCGGATATGTATTTATCAAAAATAAAGCAGGGAAAAGTATCCCGTTACCGGTACTTATCGCCGCAGGGAATTTAGCGGTTTTTTATTCTAAGGCGCGAAAAAATGAGCAAGCAGACTTATACTACACCGCAGTTAAAAATCTCCGAAGAGCTAAAAATGCTCCTAAGGGAACAGTATTACCGGCGAATGAAAAAAATCTTTCAATACGCATAGACCCCGCTATTCTCAAAGAGCTTGAGCAATCGCGTATATGAGGATTGCAGAAATATTGCTCGGGTAAGGAAGCTGGGACTGTCCAAAAACTGAAAGCCTATCGGCTTTTTCTGTAAGGAAATAATTTATTATATCTGTTTTAACAGATGGGGCTATTTTAACGGATATATCTGCTAAAGCAGATTACGAAACAGTTTTTGAGGCTGAGCTTTGCTCGCCTGTTTCCTTAGATTTAGATGCGATGTTTAAAATTAAGTCATTACTGTATAAAGACTTAATTTTAAACTCGCGGGGATGTCATTGCCAATGGCAATGACATCCCCGTTCCCGCTAGTATTTAACCTAAACGTTTCTCCAAGGTATTAAGTGCTTCTGTTAGTTCTGCCGGTAATTTGCTGCCGAACTTAGGATAATGATTTTCACGGATATCAGCGATTTCTTTCTTCCATCCTTCAACATCAACGGATAAAATTTCACGCATTTGTTCCGCAGAAACATCAAGTCCCTCTGTGTTAATAGCACCGTCTTTAGGCATCCAGCCGATAGCAGTTTCAACAGCATTATCTTTATCATCACAGCGATCAAAAATCCATGCAAGAACACGGCTGTTTTCACCGTATCCGGGCCAAATAAAGTTACCATCTGCATCTTTCCGGAACCAGTTTACGTAAAAAATCTTCGGTAATTTATCAGGAGAAGATTTTTTACCTATGTTAATCCAATGCTTGAAATAATCGCCCATGTGGTAACCGCAGAACGGAAGCATTGCAAATGGATCACGGCGGATGCTGCCCACTTTTAAGTCAAGAGCAGCGGCGGTAATTTCTGAACCGACAATGGATCCGAGGAATACGCCATGATTCCAGTCACGGGACTGGTGTACGAGCGGAATTGTGCTGGGACGGCGTCCGCCGAATAAAAATGCTGAAATAGGCACACCGTTCGGGTCTTCCCATTCATTTGCAACAACAGGACATTGCTTTGCCGGTGCTGTAAAGCGAGCATTAGGATGCGCAAATTCTTCGCCCTTGGGACTCTTATCTTTTTCCAGTGCATTGCGGGTTTTTCCCTTCCAATCCACTAATGTACCTTTCGCAGGATAGCCGATTTGTTCCCACCATATATCACTATCTTCAGTGAGTGCGCAGTTTGTAAAGATAGTATTTTCCTTTATTGATTCCATGGCATTTTTATTGGAATGATCGGATGTACCCGGCGCAACGCCAAAAAATCCTGCTTCAGGGTTAATAGCATACAATCTGCCATCCTTACCGAATTTCATCCATGCAATATCATCACCAACTGTTTCAACTTTCCAACCGGGAATTGTGGGAATAAGCATTGCAAGATTGGTTTTACCGCATGCCGAGGGGAAAGCACCGGTAATGTATTTTGACTTTCCTTCAGGATTAGTAATTTTTAGAATGAGCATGTGTTCTGCAAGCCAGCCCTCATCGCGTGCAAGGACAGAAGCGATACGGAGTGCAAAACATTTTTTTCCCAGCAGGGCATTTCCGCCGTAGCCGGAGCCGTAAGACCAAATTAAACGCTCTTCGGGGAAGTGGGAAATATACTTGTTTTCCATTGCTGCACATGGCCAAATACCATTATCGGATTCGCCTTCTGCAAGCGGCTTTCCTACTGAATGAAGACACGGAACAAATGCACCATCAGAGCCAAGTACCTCTAATACCTTTAAGCCAACGCGGGTCATAATATGCATATTACAGACAACATATTCAGAATCAGTGATTTCAATACCGATTTTTGCAATGTCTGACCCAACAGGTCCCATCGAAAAGGGTATCACATAGAGGGTGCGCCCTTTCATGCACCCTTTATACAAATTACTCATTGTTTTCTTTAATTCAGCCGGATCTGTCCAGTGGTTAGTAGGACCAGCATCCTCTTCTTTTTGCGAAGCAATAAATGTCCGGCTTTCTACACGGGCTACGTCGGAAGGATCTGAGCGGAATAAAAAGCTGTTTTTCCGCTTTTTTAAAGGTGTTGCTAATTTTCCGTCTACTAGTTTCTGCATTAAGCTGTTGTACTCTTCTGTAGAACCGTCGCAAACGTATACTGCATCAGGGGTGCAAAGCGACACAACTTCTTTAACCCACTGTAGGGCTTTCTCATGTTTAAGCATATCAAGTTTCATAGTATCTCCTTAATAATGAATAAAATAATACCTAAAAAATCTTTTTTTTGCAATGTATTTACTCATTTTATTCACTGCAAACGTATCAGTTATTTACGGAATACCCCCTGTTCGATAACTTTTGCTAACAAGTTACCTTGAAATGCGATATGGGAGCCATCCACGGCAGCAGAACACGCCATTTTAGTAAAACGGTCTTCGTCTAAAAATCTATAGGGCATCTGGAAAAAACTCAGGTATAGCTTTTTAGAGGGTTCCAATACATGCATCAGTTTAATTGTTGAAGGCTCGTACAGATTCCTTTTACGGTTTCTTCTGCCGTATCTTCCGGTATATCGTTTAAATCAGCGTATGCTGGATGTATCTTAAACCCAAGTGTTTCCAATGCAGCACTCACTTCGCTTGGAAGATTATTTTCATTTCTATCGCTAAAAATGATTTTATACTTTTTATTTCCCTTATGCTCAATCTTTATAGAAAGGGAATATTCCTGATAGTTAAAATCATAGAGTAAAATATACGGCTCATCATAAGATTTTGAGTGACAATACTCTGGCACCATAGAAAATGGAGAATATTTTTTATTTTCAAAAGTTTTCAAGTAAAGCTCGTAGGAAAATAGTTCACGATGATAACTACTCATACGTATTTTTGACAGTAAATAGATTTTACCGTCCTCAACAAAATATATACACCGATTGCCGCAATATGCAATATGCTGACCGTTATCAATTATGTATTTTCTCCAGTCGCTTATAGAACTGTTCGCAATTATATGATTCAAATCATCTAAAATATCATCATTCGTTATATCATCAAGTAATGCTTTTAAAATAAGATTCTTTTCAGAATCATTAAACACTTTCCTCCAATTATCTGTTTTTGCACGAAGGGACGGATCAAAACTACAAAAAGAACAGCGCCAATCAGGTTGAATAAGATAATTTCCTTTTGAGAGCAACGCTCTTTGAAAGAGAAAATCATGCTGTTCCTGAAATTCCTTACTAAAGAGCTTCATTAGGTTTGCAGCATACCGGTTAAAATCTTGTTGACTATATTCTCCATTTGTATTCCGAGCATAGTTCAATATAAATCCAATCTGACCGTCAAAATAGGGATGCCTTTCTGCCTTTTCAAGCAGCGGCAGCCATGTTGTATCTTTTAGTATGAGGCGAGCTTTGAGCATTTCTTCATCTTTTTGACGTACCGCAAAGAATAGTATCCGATTGCCGGACTCAGCAACATATTCATACATATCTGTAAGATGACTGCTTAATGCTTTTATGGAATCTATTGCTTTCTTATAATCTTCAGGGCTTTCAATCGGAGTGTTATTGATAAGATTTCTTGTAACGCGCATCCACTGTTGATAGATTTTGTCTTCTTGTTTATCATTCTTAGAGCCGTGCTGCCAAATAAAATACCGGGCTACAGCATAAAACCTTATTCTGTCCCAATAGGTAGGTTTATCTATAAACTTTTCAAACAGCTTTTCATCATCGTTATATTCAGTGAGGGCATCAAGAATATAACTAATCTGTTGAATATATTTACTGTGATCATATACGCTTTTATATTCGCTAAACAGTGGATAATTTTCGACATATTCTTTCTGACCGGCATTATGTTCTGTATAAAATAGCGATGTGATATTTTGCAAAAACCGATAATAGAATGTATCAACATTATCGGTATCAATGTCTATTTCTTCTGTTTTTGCTTCTACTTTTGTTTTTTCCATTTCCCAGAATATATCGAGCCATGCATTGTCCAATTTTGCTTTATTATCTATATCAAAATATTCTGAAAAGAGCGTTTTAAAATTTTCAAAATCCGTAAGCTGCTTTCCGCGTGCATTCATTTTTATATATAATTCATCGGTTAATTTAAAATCTTCCATTGGTAAAAAAGAGAAAGTTATTGGAGACTCATCACCGATCAATTTTTCAAAAACCGGCATGTTTATATCTTTATACATACAATGAATCTTATCTATCATATTTACCATTGATACGATAGTAGGATCATATTTCCATGACAAAAAGTACCAACTGCTATCCAGTATTTCATTTTTTAAACTTTCTCTATTGTCTATACTAAAATGTTCTTCATCCTCTACCCCATATTCAACAAGACTTTTACAAAAATCTCTTGAAGTCAATCTTGTTTCATAGGTAAACCCAAGTAACACTTTTTGTATTTCTGCAGTCAGTTTATGCTCTTTCACTGCAAAATACCAATGCAGTAAGAATAATGTTGTGAGCCGCTGCTGTCCGTCAATTGGGATAAGAATGCTATCCTGTACCCTGCCATACACAAAATCAAGGTTGATCGGTTTTTCGCCGCAAAGGGCTTTCTTTATGTCATGTAGGAACTTATCCACTAATCTCGTTGTTTTTTCATCAGTCCTGCCCTGTGCATAATCCCGCTGAATTTTCGGTATTTCAATTTTATATTGTGTCAATAAATCCCAAAAACTTGTTTTATTTTCCATTTTCCGTTCCTTAAAATGCAACAGTTGAGAGAATATCAATTCTTGAAAGCTGTTGCATCCGTGCGCAATAGCGCACATGTCAATAAGTGATGTTTGCGATTAGCAAACTCGGCGTGTTTTTCAGCCGCGCTATCTTAGCGGCTAAAAACAAACCTTCCCTTTTCTATGTATTCGAAGAGCGTGTCTTTTATTGCAGACAGATATGCTTCTCTATCTTTTTGTGTCCAAATGACATTCTGTGTAACATCCTTGCTGTAATATTTTAAAAATACATTTTTTGTACAAAGCGGTATGAATGCTCCTTTGGAATCGAGTTCGATTATTTTATCCCGTTTTATAGGGAAAATATTATTACTCAAACTTGAATTATCCACGGAAGATAAAAGAGCCAAATTATCAATTGAATTGTTATCAAGTGAAAGTCTCTCGCCCGTTTCATCTTGCGTTGTAGAGAATTGCAAGAAAATTTCGTTTTGCAAATTTTCAAATTTTTCCGTATTAATTTCTTTTTCAGTTAATAGTTCATGTATTTTAGTGATAACGGCGGCATCATTTATTTTGTCATAATAATTTCTTTGTTCCTCAAGTAATAGTCTGCGTTGTTGATCGGTGTGCAGTTCGTCCGAGTTTTGTGCATGGATATGTTCCAAGCTCCATTTTTCATCAATATATCTTTTAAATGAAAAAAAGATATTTCCAGCTTTCATTGTCGAAATAACATTAAATAAGAATAAGATATTTCCGATTTGCTTTTTATTTTCATAATAATGTAACTCTTGTATACTTTCTTCTGTTACAGCCAAACTTGATTTTATACTTTCTTTTAGCCGTTGCTTAAAATTAGTTTTGCTTAAGTCTTTTGATTGTTGTAAAATAGTATTAATATTCATATCACTATCGCTATGAATAAGATATCCAATTAAGTGATAATACTCATTATCGTCGAACCATTCTTTAAGTATTCTGAAATAGTTTTTTACTTCTTCCCATAAACTGTCAATAGATTCCTTTTGCTGATGCAGTAAGTCATTAAAGATATAAAATGTATAATACCCATCATTTTTTCTATATACATTGCTTAGTTTGTTTTTATTCTTTTCGGCAACTAAACCAAAAAGAAATTCTATTCGTGTGTTTTTTTGATTTTCTGTCTTGTTGAGGAAACTCCAAAAATCTTCATTTTGTAATGCATCTTCAATAGCATTCCATTCGTATGCAAGTCTGCTTTGGCGTTTCTCTTTTTCCGTTTCATCCGCATCAGTAGTAAAAAAGAGCGCCTTGATTAATTCTGCATTTGTAAGCGGTATCTTCCCCATATTAATTTTTCTGAAAATTTCTTTGTCATCGGTGCTTTCACCTTGTGCAGAAACGGTATACCAAATGAAACGCACATTGTTAGCATTATCAGTTTCACCCTTATTTCTATAATCCGTCTTTATAAGGGCATTTAAAAAATCTCCGCGGTTTATTTCTTGATGTTCTTCTTTTTCTTCAAACCACTTCTTGATAGTAAGATATGCACGGCTTATATGATAATAATCTGCGTTGGTACGATCTATACCGGTAATCTGTTGTATTTTTTCTAAGAATGCTCTGCTGTTATCCCGTGTTTCATAGGAAAGCGAAAAGATAGGCCGTGTTGGAAATAATATTTTTTTTGCATCTTCAAGAAACTTTAACATAATATAAATAGTGGTAAGCCGCTGCTGCCCATCAATAACACACCACTGCGCATCTTTCTTTGTAACAACGATAGGCTGTAAACAATAAAACTCACCGGTATTTTTATTCTGCTTTTTTATAAATTCCAAAATATCAGTCAGCAAGTCAATAACTTGGCGATCTCCCCATCGATACCCGCGCTGATAGGAAGGAATGAAAAAAGACTCGGTAAGAATATCGTCGATAGAAATTAATTGTAAGCCTGCTGTATCTAACTTTTTCATTTTTTGCTCCAATACCATTTAATGGTATATCGAAGCTTCATACCTGTCAAGAGGAAACGGGGATGTCATTACTATATATAACAATCTATACCTGAGTTTTAGAGGTGCCCTATAGACTTGTCCGATAACTGTACCGAACAGGTTTGCTATACCATAGCCGCTGAATCAGCCTTGACCTTATTACAAAAGTCAAGTATTTTCTGAAAGTATGACGATACAGAATGTCGATTATAATGCGCCGGCAGCACTTTCTGCGCTGCTCAATAGCTACGGTTTTGGAATGCAAAAAAAATTCGGACAAAATTTTTTAATAAATGAACATATCCGAAGAGAACTTATTGCGGCACTTGCACCTGCCGGCACAGAACATATATGGGAAGTTGGTCCGGGATTGGGTGCGATGACCGTACTACTGCTTGAAACAGGAGCTGCACTAACTGCCTTTGAAATTGACCGCGGATTTTCCCAATTACTACAAAACTCTTTCGGTGCGCACCCAAATTTCAAACTGGTACAAGGTGATGTACTAAAAACATGGCGCACAGAATACAGACAGCATCGTCCCGACTGTTTTTTTGGAAATCTACCCTATAATATTGCTGCAAAAATTATTGCAGATACTATAGAAGCTGAATGTTTTTTTAACAGGATGGCAGTTACCGTGCAAAAGGAAGTAGGCTTACGGATGACAGCGCAACCGGGCAGTGCTGATTATTCATCATTTTCAGTGCTTTGTCAGTGGCAGTACGATATAAAACTTATCCGTGATATTGCTCCCGCAGCATTTTGGCCGAAGCCGAATGTAGACTCTCGCGCAGTTCTTTTTACCCGAAAAAAAGACGCGCCTCCGGTAAAAAATTCCCGACTATTTTTACAGTTAGTCCGCAGTTTATTTGCAGCACGGAGGAAAACGCTTAAAAATAATTTAACAGTTTTTCTTGCTGCATCCGGTAAAAACACCGGATCATTGAAAGCGGAAGTGCTGCTGCATGAAGCTGGTATACCAGAGAAATCTCGTGCAGAAACACTCGCCATCTATGATTTTATCCGGCTATCTGATATACTATCAAACTATAATGAATATCCATAACCGTTTTATCAGCATAGCCGTATTTACTGTGTTTGTAGGAGTGCAAATGCCGCTTTTTGCCAATAGTGAAACTACCGAAACAAAAGAACATACGCCAGTCCCATATACTAAGACAGAATTTCCATTGTGGCAGCGGGAATTACGAAGATTTGAAATTCTAGCATTCGGCGCGCTTCCATTTGTAACAATGCTATCGTTTTGGGGATACGATATGATACGCTCAGCAAAACATCCGAAAGACCCCGGTTACTATCCGTGGCCGCTCAAGTCGCCGGATAAAGCAGTTCCCCTAACAGAAAAAGAACAGCGTACTGTTTTTTTTACCGCAGTAGGGCTTTCTATCGGAGTTGCCGTTGTTGATATAACCTATCGAGCAATAAAACGAGCTGTTGAAAAAAAACGGCTTGAGCGGGAAAACTTGTTTGCTGATGATCCGATTACCTTTACGCCTACCACACTCCCTATTGAAGATGAACAAACAGGTAGAGCCGAAGAAACTCAACCGCAAAAAAATGCAGCGAATCTTGCCACTCATCCTGAATCGAATACTGCACAAACGGATACAGCAGAAAATAATAACAAGGATGTACCGTAATGATTCAACATTTTGAATTGACAGTACCGCTCTCACAAGAAAAGTTGCGTGCCGATATGTTTTGCAGCGCAGCACTGGAAAATATGCCGCGGGCAAAGTTTAAAAGCGGTGTCAGCTGTATGACGGTCAATGGACAGCCTGCAAAATTATCCCGTATGGTACAAGCAGGCGACCGTATTTCGTTTAATTGGTGCAATCCTATTCCAGAAAAGCTCACTCCGGAGTATATTCCGCTTGATATTTTATATGAAGATTCTCATATTATTGCCATTAACAAAACAGCAGGTATCGTTACACATCCCGCTGCAGGAAACTGGACGGGGACACTCGTACACGCCCTTGCCTATTACCGGATCAACAACTCACCCATAACCGATGATTTTGCCAAGGAATTAAAAGAAGAAACTGCGGCAGGTAAAAATAATTTTTCAGATAGAATTAGAACCGGTATTGTACACCGACTGGATAAAGACACATCGGGAGTTCTCATTACTGCACGGAACAGCCGCTCCGAGGCATTCTTAAAGCAGGCATTCAAAAACAGGACAGTAGATAAATACTACATTGCACTCCTATCCGGTATACCGGCGAATGCAAGCGGAAGTATTACCACTGCTATTTTCCGTAATACAAAAAAACGGGTATGTTTTGCAGCTTCTTCCGATCTTTCTAAAGGCAAATATGCATATTCACGTTATAAGGTACTCCGGCACTACGGCGCATATACACTGGTACTCTTTAAGATATATACAGGAAGAACCCATCAAATACGGCTCCACGCACAATATATCGGCTGTCCTGTGGCAGGAGATCCTTTATATGGAAGCAATAAACACAAAGAAAAGAGCTTAGGTCTCATGCTCCATGCGTATAAAATTAGGCTGCCGTACAATCAGGATTTAACTACAGACGGTACGCTCACAATAACAGCACCGGTTCCGCGCCGGTTCCGCCGGATAGTACGGCTTTTAAAAGAGAATCCCCATGCCTTTGATTAACCAGCTGTTTGAACACCCCTTTGATTATACACGGACGGAACCTTGTATTATTACGGAAACAGAGGAATGGGCTGTTGTGTACAAACCGCCGAACCTGCCAAGTGCCCCAATCCGCGCTGACGAAACGCACACCGCGGTATACTGGTTTCTACAGCACACAAACGAATCCGCCCGTTCCATCATCGGGAGAAAAGCAATAGAAGCCGGTTTGCTGCACCGCCTTGATACCGGCACACGAGGGCTTATTCTGTTTGCAAAAACACAAACTGCCTATAATTTTTTTATTACAGAGCAGCAGCAAGACCGCTTGATAAAAACCTATTATGCTTTTTCAGATGCGGCTTCTTCCAACGTTTTGCCATGCTTTCCTGCGTGCGGAGTAACACTTCCTTACTCTTTACGCAGCCAATTTAGAAATTACGGTCCAAAAGGGAAAAAAGTGGCGGCGGTATTTCCTGATTCACGGCATTATAATCCCCATAACCGTGTATATGAAACTATAATAGAAGAAATAAGCAGTTACGGCGCATACTGCCGCCTCCGTTGCCGACTTTCACGGGGACATCGGCATCAGGTGCGGGTACATCTTGCCGGTATTGGGCTGCCCATTACAGGGGATCCTTTATACAATATGCAGCGCAATGATACCTATACATTGCAGCTCTATGCAACCGCGCTTAGTTTTTCAACTCCCGAAATGCCCCTGCATCGTATATGCGTTGCGCTTCCCCCGCCAGATAACATGAACCCGTAATAAGCAATGGACGGCGTTCCCGTATGCTCTGACAAAACGCATCATAGAGAACCGTATTAAAATCAGCATCTGCGGAAAGCGGTACTGTCCGGTGCTCCCTTTGCGCAGCCTTGACCATACCGGCAGTGCAAGATGTAGCAGACGAATCTGATTGAATACTATCGCCGCTACCGTGGCGATCAGCCCCCGCTTGAGTGAACACATCCAAAAATGCACGGAATACAGCCGGCAAATCCGATTTTTTAAAAGACCCCGGAATAGTCAGTTTAATACCGGAAACTCTATTAACAAAATGCGCAGCCATATCCATTGATTTTTTATCCCGCGCACAGGCAAAAACCAGCAGCGGCTTTTCCTTTGTAAGCGCACCAAAGGTTTCTATACAGGTGCGGACACTATTCGGCGTATGTGCACCGTCCAGCACTATCAGCGGGTCTGTTTGCAACACCTGAAATCGTGCGGGCAGCAGCACTTGAGACAGTGCCTGTTCAATACCTGCTTCCGGCATATCGGGAAAAGCATATTTACATGCACAGGCAGCCAGTACGGCATTATACGCCTGTACCGGAGTAAACAATTTCAACACCGTATGCAGCGGACGACGGAATAATTTTCCAAGCGGATGCATACTGGAAAACCGTACACTCAGGTCAAGCCCCTCAGGAGTAACAACTGTGTTCATCTGTTCAACAGCTTCCGGCACATAAAAGAACGGCGCGCCCCGTATTTCAGCCGCCTGCTGAAATACCGCCCGCACTTCTTCAGCCTGCGTGGAACAGAACACAGGAATCCCTTTTTTAATGATACCGGCTTTCTCTCCGGCAATTTCAGTAAGCGTATTGCCAAGACATGCACAATGCTCAAGCTCAATAGGGGTTAGCAAGGTCAATTCCGGTTCAATAACGTTGGTTGCATCAAGCCTGCCCCCCATACCTGTTTCAAATACAGCCCAGTCAACCTGCTCTTGTGCAAACAGCACAAAGGCAGTAAGCGTCAGTAATTCAAACCAAGTAGGCTTGAGTTCAGGGTCAGTATTTTTCAGCGTCTCTACGCCAGTACGGACAGCATGGTATGCTTTTTCATATACCTCATCAGAAAAAAAACTGCCGTTTTCGGTAATTCTTTCTCTAATATCAGACACATGCGGAGAGCGGTATACCCCCGTCCGCTGCCCTGCCTCAGTTAAAAGCGCAGAAAGGAATCCTGAAACAGAACCCTTTCCCTTTGAGCCGGCTATGTGCACACACCGGTACGTAGTGTATGGATACGAAAAAAATGCCGCATAACGGCGGACAACATCAAGGCAAAATTCCTTACTATGCGGACGTTTTTCAAAATTTATAAAAGAATCCAGCCAACTGCTGAAGCTTTCAATACTATCGCTCATAGACTGCCGCTGCCCCGATTCGCATCTTGTGTACACAAAGCGGCTTGAACAAAGGCTTTGAATAAGGGGTGTGCCTTGTTGGGGCGCGAGACAAACTCAGGGTGAAACTGTACGCCGACAAACCACGGATGATTTTTCAGCTCAACAATTTCCACAAGATTCCGTTCAGGATTAATGCCCGAAAGTAGCATATCGGAAGATTCAAAATGCGGACGGTAAATATTGTTAAATTCATAACGGTGCCGATGCCGTTCTTGTATTTCATGTTTTTTGTATGCCTGTTCTGCACGGGAGTTTTCTGCAATCATACAGCGGTATAAACCAAGACGCAAGGTACCGCCAAGTTTAGCATCCTTTTGATCCGGCATTAAATCAATCACAGGATGCTCAACATTCTTCATAAACTCGGTAGAGTGCGCTTCTGTCAATGAAAGAACATGGCGGGCAAACTCAATAACGGCTATTTGCATTCCAAGACAAATACCGAAATAGGGAATAGCATGAGTCCGCGCATATTCTGCGGCAAAAATCAGCCCCTCAATACCCCGTTCACCAAATCCGCCCGGAACAATTACTGCATCAGCCGTGTTCAGCAATGTTTCAGCAGCTTCCGAACCGGTAATTTTCTCCGCATCAATCCACACCTGTTCAATTCTAGTTTTGTAGTAAATGCCGGCTGCTGTCAATGCTTCACTGACACTTAAATACGCATCGGGAAGTTCTGTGTACTTTCCTACCAGTACAATCCGTACTTTTTTTTCAGGATGATGAAATGAATGCACCATTTCTTTCCATGATTCAAGATTCGGAGACCTATCGGGAATACCGAATAATTGACAAATTTTTCTCCCAAGATTTGCTTTTTCAAGCATGAGCGGCACTTCATAAATAGTCTGAGCTGTTAGATTTTCGATAATGGCATCCTGCTCTACATTACAAAATAAACTCAACTTTTCACGGATTGATTTGCTAATTTCTTTCTCACTGCGGCACATCACAATATCAGGTTGAATGCCGAACCCTAACAACTCTTTTACGCTGTGCTGCATGGGCTTTGTTTTCAGCTCACCGCATTCTTTAAGGTAGGGAAGCAAGCCTAAATGCACAAACAGGCAGTGTTCCTTTCCCACCGTATTGCGGATTTGCCGGATTGCCTCAATAAACGGTAATGATTCAATATCCCCCACTGTGCCGCCGATTTCAGTAATCACCACCTCGCAACCGGTTTTTTCCGCCGTTGCCATAATGCGGTTCTTAATTTCATCAGTAACATGAGGAATAACCTGTACTGTTTCACCATTATAATCGCCTGCACGTTCGCGCTCAAAAATTGAAAGATACACCTTACCGGCGGTATGACTGTTAAACTTATGCAATGAAACATCGGTAAACCGCTCATAATGCCCTAAATCCAAATCGGTTTCGCCGCCGTCATTCGTAACAAACACCTCACCGTGCTGATAGGGATTCATGGTTCCCGGATCAATATTCAAATAGGGATCAAACTTTTGATTAATAACCGACAGTCCTCTACTTTTCAGCAGAAGCCCTATTGATGCAGCGGTAATCCCTTTTCCCAATGATGAAACAACACCGCCGGTAATAAAAATAAAACGTGTTTTCATGAAAACTCCCTAAACAACACAGAGTTGAAATTCCTATAAACACCGTAAAATCAGCTGCTTACACAGAAATTTTAAAATACGGCAGCTAGTATATCACATTATGCGATAATCGGCAAGAAACCCGCTGCCGGTCTTCAAAAATTCCGCATTATAATAAACCTGTTCGGAAACTTCAGTTTCGGAAACAGACCTAATGTTCAGCAGCTGCATTACCTAATGGGAACCTCTAAAAACTTCCGTTTTTAGAGGTGAACTTTGCTCACCGGTTTTCCTTAAGCTTTATTTGCGATGTTATGCTAATACATGTACAAGGACGTACATGTATTAGCCGCGAGTTTCGGCATCGCCGAAACATCGCTTCTGAGGCAAATCATGGACATCCCTGTCCGTTTTGCAAAGCTGCCACGGATGAGGCGACGGTATCTTTCAAAAATCTATACCTGAGTTTTTAGAGGTGCCCTAATAAACGTAATCAGCAAAAACATGCTCAATTCGGCGGTTAAATCTGCCGAAAATCCCGATAAATTTTATTCCGTCAGTGCTGCATGCGTAATTTATGATAAAAATGAGTGATAAGACCTTGACTAATCTTAAAAAGCAGATAGAATTATCAGTATGAGTGATTATCTGGATATCAATAATGAAGAATTATTGAAAGACTTCTTTAGTGAAGCTGAACAGCAGGTTGAGCAACTGGAAAGTAATATCCTTGTTATAGAACAAGATCCAACCAACCGAGAATCAATTGACGAAATTTTCCGCGCTGCTCATACATTGAAAGGCGGCTCTGCGACAGTTGAAATGAGTGAATTATCAGGTTTCACTCATGCAGTAGAAGATTTACTGGATGCTATCCGATCAAACCAAGTAACTGTAACGGAGGAAACAGTAGATTTACTACTGTATTCGTTGGATATCATTAAAGCGATGCTTGAAGCACGGGCAAACGGCAGTGTGTACGGAGAAGATGTTTCTGCAACCGTTACTCGGCTTCGATCGTATATACCTGAACAAAAAAGCGGGAAAAAAGCCGCAGCTCCTAAGCCGCCGGTTCAGCCTGTTCAAAAAGCAGCTCCTGTTGTAGAAACAAGCGAGCCGACTTCCGGTGCCGATCCGTCATCTCTGCTCTCTGAGTATGAAATACTGGAATTGAGGGAAGCGGTTCCCAAAAATCATAAAGTTTTTGCTGTTAGCGTTCATTTTGATGAAAGCAATTTGATGAATACAGTTGGCGGCATCCAAGTTTTTGCTGTTTTGAAACAATCGGGTGTGGTTTTAAAAACAATACCGGATTTTGATGCGTTGTATGAAGATGTGTTTTATCCCGATGTTATTTACTATGTAGCATCTCCCTCCGATAAGACATCTTTGAAGTCTATTGCAAGTATTCCTGATGTAACATTGAAAGTTACTATAGATGAATTGAGCCTTAATGCAGAAGGCGTTGCTTCAAAGGTCTCTGCATCAAAGCCTGCCGCATCTTCCGCTCCTGCACCGGCAGCAGCTCAGTCTTCCACTCCGGCGAAAGAACCTGAAGCACCACAAGCTGAAGCAGCTCAGCCTAAACGCGCTGCACCGGCACAAAGTTCAAGCAGCGGCGGCAGTCATGCTTCCGGTTCCGTTTTACGTGTTGACGCAAAACGTATTGACTACTTACTTAATTTAGTGAGCGAAACAGTTATTACAAAGGCATCACTGAACCAAAGTGCAATGGAGTTTAATGAGCTGTATTCGGTATTCCAGTCTGCTAATAATGAGTATAAAGACCGAATGCGGAAATTTTTGGATAAAATCCCTGCATATTTAGAGAAACTTCAGCAAGGGGCTGACCTTAACTCAATTAAAAAAGAGCTGACTACTGATTATATCGGCATGTTTGAGCTGTTTACGCAGTTCGATACTTCAATGAAGTATTCGGTAACAAAGTTCCGTTCTTCTGCCCAAAACTTAGGCAGAATATCAGGTGAACTCCAAGAAGGCGTTATGAAAATCCGTATGGTTCCTATTAGCCAGATTTTCAGCCGATTCCCCCGTGTTGTCCGCGATCTTTCTCGAACACTAAACAAGAATATACAGCTGGTTATTGAGGGTGAAGATACCGAACTCGATAAGTCTGTTGTTGAAGACTTGCTTGACCCTATTATGCACTGTGTGCGTAACTCAATGGATCACGGTATTGAAACTCCTGAAGAACGAAAAGAAAAAGGTAAACCGGAACAAGGAACACTGCTTCTAAAAGCAAGCAACGAAGGAAACATGATCGTTATTGAAGTAGTTGATGATGGGAAAGGCATTGATGTCGAAGCAGTTAAAAGTAAGGCTGTTGAACGCGGTCTCCTGCATCCCGGTAAGAACTTGACAGATGTTGAAGCATATCAGCTGATCTTTGCTCCCGGATTTTCAACTTCAAAAACGATTTCAAGTGTTTCAGGGCGCGGTGTCGGACTTGACGTTGTAAAAACCCATATTGAAAAGCTGAATGGAACAGTTACTGTTGTTTCAGAAAAAAATGTCGGTACGCGCTTTACGATCAAACTGCCTTTAACCTTGGCAATTATACAGGGACTGCTTATCCGTGTCGGTGAAGAAGTTTATTCTATTCCGATTACTTCTGTTATAGAAAGTCATCGTGTCCGCAGCGAAGAAATTAACCGGATTGACAGCTATGAAGTATTTAATGTCCGTAATGAAGTTATTAGCCTATTACGGCTGAATAGATTATTCGGTGTGCCTTCTGCTGAAGGTGGTGAAGAAGGGTATCATTATATTGTTATTGTCGGAACAGCTGACCAAAAAGTCGGACTTATGGTTGACAGTCTTATTGGAGAAGAAGATGTTGTTATTAAGCCGCTAAAAGATCAGTTTACTAACTCACCCGGCATTGCCGGTGCTTCTATCCTCGGTGACGGATCAGTTTCACTTATCATTGATGTTGGTCAGCTGCTTGATTTAGGTTTGAAGCAGGAAATTCGCGCCCGTGAGCGGCGGGAAGCCTCTATTTGGTAGAAAGGATTGAAAACGATGGAAAATACCGAAAGAAACCCAAATGTATCTGATGAAATGCAAGACGACTATGTCCGAGAGCATATTTCTGTTGTAGATTTTAAGATGATAACTTTTTCTCTTGCGGAAAAAGATTATGCTATTGATATTATGAAAGTAAAGGAAATTGCGAAAGCAAATAACTTTACTTATGTGCCGAATACTGCGCCGTTTGTGCTCGGAGTCTATAACCTACGCGGTGATATAATTCCGATTATAGATTTACGAATTTTCTTTAATATTCCCGTTAAACAACGATCAAAAGACAGTATTGAAAGTATGGTGATTATAACAGTCGATGAACAAACTTTCGGTATTGTGGTTGATCGCATTGATAAAGTTGTAGGGGTGTCAAAGAATTCTATACAACCGCCGCATCCAATTTTCGGGGACATAAATATTAAGTATATTTACGGTGTTGTAGAGAATGCCGGACAGCTCTATATTTTGTTGGATGTTGACCGGATTTTCGCTGCGCGGGCTGCAAAAGAGGAGAAACCTACAGCAGAACCTGAGGCGGAAGAAGCTAGTATTCCAGTAGCGGAAAAAGCAGCACCGGTAAAAGAAGTAACTCAGTCGAATGATGCGCTTGACATCCGTTTTATCGGCGATACGCTCGCAGCTCTGGGCAAGTTCTATGCTTCGCCGATTAATGCTGCATGGATGGAGAAGCGCTATTATGAATGGCGTGATATGCGTGTTGCTTCGGATATTCAAATTCAAACAGAAGAACAGGCGATGGAGTTCCTCCAGACATTTCTTTCGCCGGATACTCGTAAATTCTGGTCTGATGCATATATGAATGAGATCCTATCAGTCCTTCCTGATAACGATTCAAAAGTTATCAATGTATGGAATGTAGGCTGCGGTTCAGGATATGAAACATATAGTTTCGCTGTTTTGCTGAAATACCGTTATCCGCGTTCAACAATTAGAATTTACGCAAATGATTCTGACCTTTTGGCTATATCAAATGCACCTATGCTAACAGTACCGGAAGATCAGCTTATTAACAGATTTCAGCAGCATTTAGTAAAAGGCGTTAATGGTAGTTATAGTTTTAATCAAGAGATTAAAGATGCTATTTTATTTGAATATCATGATTGCACCCATCAAAATTCAGTCCCTGATATTGATATAATATTAGCTCGTGATGTACTATCATTTATGAATACTGAAAAGCAAACTGCACTTTTGGAAGAGTTTAAAGATAAATTAAAATCCAGTGGTATTGTTATTCTAGGGACTAATGAAGTAATGCCGAAACAAAGCGGCTGGCGGCGGCAACTGATAGGGGAAACTGCTACTTTCTCACGGGAGTAGTTGGATACCGGCAACAATTCTTAGTTGCTATATAACTGCGGATATTCATCCGTAGTATTTTTTAGAGGGTGCAGCAGTGTACCGCCGCTGCACACAGTTTGAATAGAACTGTAAACGGACCTCTTGCCGTGATGGATATATCGTCCGTCTAATTTTTCTAAAGAGGAGATTTTGATGCGTGTAGAGTATATCAATCCGTTTAGCGAAGCTGCCTACAATATTTTAAAAGAGGTTCTTCAGGATGACATTAAGCGCGGAGATTTATATCTGAAATCTACTTGTATGCCTGTAATGGGTGTCGCAGCAATTGTTGGTTTGGCGGGTGATGTTGAAGGACGTGTTATATTTGATATGACTTCTGTTACTGCCTTAAATATTGCATCTGCGATGAATCAGGAGAAACTGACAGAGTTTGATGAACTTACGCGTGCAACAATTACAGAACTTGCAAATATGATTACTGCACAGGCTGTAACAAAGCTGCATGATCTCGGCTTTACGTTTGACTTAACACCTCCTGCTCTTTTTACCGGTGAAAATATGGCAATATCAAGTAGTGACATTGAAGCATTGATTGTACCTATGGAAACAGCGCAGGGAAAAATTGAAATAAACGTTGCTATTCGCGACAGAGGATAAGAGGAGAAGGGTATGATTTCCAAACAAGATTTTCCATCTATTAATGAGCGCGCCCCAGGCGGCGTAAAGGCAGACGGGACCGCTTTCCGCGTATTAATTGTAGATGATTCTATTTTCGTTTCAAAACAGATTGGTCAAATTCTGACAAGTGAAGGTTATGAAGTTATTGCAACAGCTACCGATGGATTTCAAGGCGTAGAAAAATATAAAGAATTGTGTCCGAATGTTGATTTGGTAACAATGGATATTACAATGCCGAAAATGGACGGAATTACCGCACTCGAGCAAATTATGGCTTTTGATAAAAATGCAAAAGTTGTAATGATTAGTGCACTTGGAAAGGAAGAGTTGGTAAAGAAGTCCTTGTTGCTCGGTGCTAAAAACTATATTGTAAAACCGCTTGATCGCAAAAAAGTTCTTGAACGTATTGCCGCAGTACTTGCGAAATAAACTAAGCTTTTACAAACAGTAGTGTTGTAGTTTTACCCATTCTATGGGGATATCCTGACAGTAGTCCAAGTTTTGAGACATCTCCATAGTGTTTAGGGAACTTCTAAGAACTGAGTTTTTTAGAAGTTCCCTAGCGTGTATTGTATTTTGATTTTTATGATACGTGTGTATAAAGCATTTTTTGTACAAGTGCTTGTTGTTGTATATTTTTCTATAATAACCAAAATACTTTGTTCCATATTCAAAGCTATAATAGCGTTAGGCATAATTTTGTATGTATATATAAAAATAACTGTCTATTGCATGCAGGTTCTCCGTAACCATATCACTGGTGCAGCTGAAAGTATTTTTCTGCACCTATTGAGGTATTTGTTCCATGACCTGTATATACTGTTGTTTCATCCGGCAGTGTAGAAAATAACTTTTTAAGCGATTGATGAATGAGCATCTCATTTCCATCTAATAAATCGGTTCTTCCCCATGCATGATAAAATAGTGTATCTCCGCTAAATAATATCTTCTCATCTGGATCCCACAGGGAAATAGAACCATTGGTATGACCGGGGGTATGGATTACTGAAAAATTACCTACCTTTTTATCTTCACTAAGAAGTTCTGTTGCATCAGGAATAACTCCATGAAAACTCTCTATCAATGCCTGTGCCCGTAGCGGGGCAAAACTTTTGATATGCTTTTCCTTTAACCTTGCACCGATATATTCGGAATCAGCTGAATGTATAAGGAGTTGATAGTTTGGGTAGTGATCAATAAGCGATGGGATACCTGCAATATGATCGAAATGTCCATGCGTCAGCATAATCGTTATGTGTTCGGTTCCTTTTTCTGCAAGATAGTGCATCAGCTCATCTGTGGTTCCTCCCGGATCTATGATAACAACATTTTTTTGTTCTCTGCATATTGTCCATGTATTCACCCAAAAGGGACCGGTGATGAACTTGCGGATTTCATATTTCATGGAAATAGTATACTTGATTATTGTTATGCTGTAAAGGGAAACAGATATTAGAGGTACCCTAGACATGTTTGGCAGTGTTGTTCCAAACAGACCGGCAA
Organism: Treponema sp.; assembly: GCA_052173475.1. Classification (GTDB taxonomy): domain Bacteria; phylum Spirochaetota; class Spirochaetia; order Treponematales; family Treponemataceae; genus Treponema. The sequence goes on along the minus strand of JBQMYN010000017.1, from coordinate 6,292 downwards.
ATTTCAACGCCGCATTTCAAAGTATTAGATAGGGTATGAGGTATGCAGCCGTATAGAAAAATCAGCGGCGGAGAAACTGTCTAGCTCATAAAAATCAACGGAAGTGCGGTTGTCTGTGTTGTGTATGGTTAAATGAGCAAACCCAGCAGCTGATTTTCGGGGATAGCAGGGACTTCCGCCGTTAATGCAGGTAATGCCATCTATCTGCTCAAAGGCTTGTTGATGCGTATGACCATAGACAGCAACAGCACATTGAGCCGCTTGTGCTGCCTTTCTCAGCCGTACTGTATCTAATTTTACATTGTATTCATGGCCGTGGGTTAGTAAGATGGGTACACCAGCAATGGTAATATACTGTTCCAGCGGTACAACCAATTGTTTTTGCTCTGTATTGATTTGCCGCGGTACAGTGTATCGTGCAATGTCGCAATTCCCACGAGTTAGAAAAATCACTGGCGGATAAGGCTGCATAGCTTCGATTAACAGCGCAGCCGCCGCTAAAATATCCTGAACACCATCTCCTGCAAATAAACAGACATCGAACGGCATACACGATAAAATCCAAGCCGCTGCTTCAGGTTCATGATGAATATCGGAACAAATTAAAACTGATGCTGTATCTTTTTTATTGAGCGTTTCAAATACTGATAGATCGGCAATAATTCCGTCAGAAATAAACCGGTTGTGCAATACTATACTCCTCCTTCAGCCGCAGCAGCAAGAGTCTGTATTTCCGAAAGTACCAAATAATTATATGATGCAATATTAAACTCTGTATCAATGTGCGGCTGTATTACAAAATCCGGTACCGGACAACCGGATTTTGTAAGTTCTGCACGTACTGTATTCAGCGCAATAGTAAGCTGCTCAATCGGAGAAGCGGCTTGATTTTCTTTATGTATTTCGGCAGCAAAAACCGAAGCAAGTGTTAGGATTTTAATTGTATCTGAAGAAACGGTATGGGTACTTTCCTCTAATAAGCTATCAGAAGAAACAAAGTCTATTACCGCAGCACTGCACACTTCAAGCGGCAGCGTTTCCTCATCGGGAAGCAATGTGTATATTTGTAGGTGCGGATTACTGTTTTTTGCTGCGGTAAGATGTTTTGCACTTCCCTCCGGCAAGCCGAAACTAATAATAAGATCAATAGTATACGCATCTATCATTTCACTTATCATTTTTACACGTGGCTGTTTGTTTTTTGAAATCATCTCACTATAAGATACAATGTGTACATTCTTTTCAATACTTGCCGAATCATACACCGTGTATAAATGAGTGAAGGCATACGAGCTATCAGCAAACTGCTTTCCAAGTATAAGCAGCAGCTTATGATCAAATATTTTCTTTGAGGGGAGAACATCTATTTCTTCCGGTATGCTGGCTTTATTTGTACATGCTGCGATAAGAAAAAAAAGCAGCACGAGCACACTATTGTGTAGTATTTTTTTTATCGGTATCATAAGTATTCCTTTAAAATGTAGAAAGAGTATACCATAAAATGGTAGATAGTGTAAGCCGGTACAAAAACTTTCCAACAAAAGCTTCTGAACATATCTTGTGTCAGCGGCATTGGTGTAACGGGAGTGCCTATGCTTCCAAAGAAAATGAGGCACCGGCAGCAGTTAAATCGGCGATAAATGCAGGGTATGAAACGGCGGCGCAATCAAAGTGCTCTACGCAGCTGAAAGGAATGCCGGAAGAACTTGACGCTGTTGCGGTGATTGCCCCAATGCCGCAGGCGGCAACGGCAAGTGCCATTGCAATACGGTGATCATGCCTGCTAGTAACCCGTGCCGGATGCAAATTATCCCCTCCCTTACCGTGAATAATCAGGAAATCGCTGCCTTCAGTAATATCTGCGCCAAATCGAGAAAGTTCTTCGGCAATAACATGAAGACGGTCGCATTCTTTATACCGGCAGACACCGGCGTTTGTTAAGTATGTTTGCCCTTGTGCAAAGCAGGCAAGGGCGGCAAGTACCGGCACGGCATCGGGAATATCTGAACAATCACAAGAAATACCGGTAAGTGTCAGCGGCGGGGGGATATAAGAATGCCTTTGGTTAGGAGAAACCGGCGGGACAGGCAGCACGGAAAGTGTTTTTTCGGCTGCATTATAGTGTACGGCAGCACCCATTTGCTGCAACAGTGAAACAATCCGTGCATCGCCTTGACCATCTTGGATATCAAGGTTTTCAAGGGTGAGTGCTTGCCGGCTTACAATGGCTGCAGCAAGCGGGAAAGCAGCTGATGACCAGTCGCCGGGGATTGTTTCTGACAATGCCCGGTACACCTGCTTGCCGGTAATGGTAAAAGAGCTGCCGTTTTGCGCTGCCTGTACGTGAATACCGGCTTTGCGCAACCAATTACACGTAATATGCAGGTAGGGAACTTCGCCCGGGTTTTTGAAAAAAATCCGGGTAGTGCCGTGCAGCAATGGTGCTGCAAGCAGTAAGCCTGATACCGGTTGCGAAAAAGGACCGTCCAGCGTAAATGTCCGGGCGGCAAGAGCCCCGCAGAACGTAAGCGGCAATGCTGCCTGTGCTTTTGCGGATGCAGCGGCATAGAAAAGATGCGCCTGCCGGTATATCTCGAGCAGCGGTTCTATAGGACGACTTTGGAGCGAGGCATCTCCGGTAAAACACAGGGGGCAGTGCGAAACTGCCAGCGTTGCTCCCAAAAAATACAGTAGAGAACCTGAATTTCCCAGATGCAGCGTAATTGGTGTGTGATGAAAGACTGGTGATTGGGTTTCAGTATGGTCGAAGACTTCAGGGCAGGTAGAGATTTCAGGACAGGTAGAGTCAGAGACCTCAGAGCAAGCAGAGACTTTAGAATGGGCTGCGTATTGCGGTTCGTGAATTGGTACGACGGACTTGGAAGATTGTACAGAACTGCCGGATTCGGCAGCCTGTGTATGCTGGGAGGAAAAAATGATAGGACTCTGCATGAAATATGCGCTTCCGGCAGTAACTGGCTTTTCAGCGGTTTGTGTGCTGTATGTATTCAGGTATTCGATTAGTCCGCCGTGCGGCGGGCTAATTTTCCATACTGCCGGAGAAGAATTCAGCTTTCGTATGCGCACTCCTAATGATTGGAGAATTTCGACAGCCGTATTAATGTCCTCACTCTCCAAAGGAGATTCAATATATGAAGAAGAATCGGCAAGTGATGCACAGATAAGTGCACGCAAGGTATGACTTTTTGAGGAAGGAATCCGTATCTTTCCATGAAAATGCGGTGCGCCTACAATTAACTTCATTATTATGCTCCTGTACCATTAAGGGATGCCTGCATTACGCTATGAACGCAGCAAGCTCACGCTCTAGTGCCGTAACTCTCTCGGATTGCTCCAGTTTTTTGAGGCGTTCAAGAAGAGGCTGGACAGTGTCAAAACGGCGAAGTAAATGGTAGAGGCAGAGTAAGTCATAGTACAAACCGGCATCGCTGTTAAACTGCTCTAATGCGGTGCGGAGGGTTACTTCTGCACGGAGGTAGTCGCCCTTTTGTACCGCCAGTGCCGCAATGAGCTGATATATCCGTGGAGAGGGTTCAATATCCAGTGCTTTTATCAGGGTATCATCAGCCTCGTTAAGGAGATAGAGCGCACGGTCGTTTTCTGCTTTATCGGTAAGCAACGGGGCATTGCGCGGTTCTAGTTTTACTGCCCGCCGATACCATTCAGCAGCTTCTTCAAAGGATCCATCGGAATGAAGGACATTTGCAAGAAGGCGATAGGCAGCAGCAGGGGCGTGTTCTACTGCCGCATCAATACGGTCGTTTTCTGGTTCAAAGAGCGGGAAACACGCTGCAAGCTGTTTTTTCCGGCGGAGTATTTCAAGATAGTTCGCAAGCGGCGGCAATTCTAAGGGGAGTAATGCCCGTGCTTTGGTAACGGCAGCTTCCGCATCTGCAAGACGGTTTTCTTGCAACGCGGCAAGTGCTGCGAGGTTATGAATCCAGCCGTTTTTGGGGTCGGCTGCAAGGGCTTTTTCTAAGATAGGGCGATATTTGCCACCGCTAAGAAATACCGTTTCTGCCAGTCTGAATATATAGAGTGCGCAATCAGGTTCTAACATGCAGGCTTTTTCAAAGGCCTCAGCAGCCGTTATTGCTCCCGCGGATTCTGTATTATGGCGCAGCAGTAGTCCGTACAAATACCAATCGGCAGAGTCTGTGCTGCCATTTTCGCAAAGAGTTTGCAATAATGTGCGGGCGCGGGGATAGTCTTCCAGTGCATACCACAGTTTTGCGGCAAGCGATTGTGTCCGCGAATCATGCGGAGCAAGCCGCTCCAGTGCAGTAACCGCTGAAAGAGCATCTTGATAGGCTTGTTGCTGCAAAAATACGCCCGCTGCTTGCCGGTATGCTGTTGCGGCTGCCTCAGTTTTCCCGCAAGCGGATAAATCCCTTGCTTCATTTAAGGCGAACACTCCCTGCTCCGGTTGTAGTGTAAATGCTTGCCGGTATGCGGCTGCCGCCTCTTCGTAGCGCTGCTGCTCATGCAGACTATGTCCTGCAAGGTTGGATAAAAATGCAGAGCGGCAGACAAGTTCAGGTACAGCTGCTATGAGTGTGTGCAGTTTATCGTTTGCACCGCTTTGGTAGTAAAGTCCGCCAAGCTCCGCGTATGCGGATTCATGCTGCGGGCAAGCGGCAATAACAGCGCACAATTCCTTTTCTGCTTCTGCCATAAGGTGTTGCGCTGCGTAAATGCGTCCGGCAAGCAGGCGTTCTTCTGGTTCCGGCGGGCGTATTTTCCAAATTGCTTGTATTTGCAGCAATGCGGGGATGTATTTTCCCATAGCGTACCAGCTTTGAGCAAGATGCAGCCGCTGTGCAGGGGGAACAGCGGAATCGGTATTTGCAGCAGTATGCGCTGTTTCTACGGCAAATGGCAAGGAGTTCAGGCGATAGGCTGTTAGGTCGGCAGCGACGCGGGCTGTTTTGCCCCAGTTTTGTACGGCAAATGCAATTTTTCCTGCTGCCTGAATAGTATCATCTTCACAGCTGGCAATCCATAATCCATTGACAAGAATGGTAATAGCGGTGTTGTTTGCAATAAGGGTGAGTGCAACGCGGCGGTTGGTTTCTTCTTTTTGAGCCGCTGTTTCCGGCAATTTTGTCCAGCCAAGCAGGGGAATTGGTGTACTGTTGACCACTGCATCGAGCCTTAGCCAGCCGTTATCGGAAACAGCAAGCGCATAAAATGCGTATTCACTAATGTAACGGAATAAAAAGCCGGCAGCGTAGGAACCTGCGCTGAGTGCTTCATCCGTAGTATCAATTGATAGTACACCATCAGCGGCGGTTACTGTGCCGGAGACATTTGCTTCTGCTGTATCCATATCCGATACACTATGAGAAGCTGTATCACCAGCCTGCACATCGGTATGCAGGCTGACAGCATCGTGCTGCCTTCCGTTTTCGGACAATCTCTTCGGAAATACCATCTCCGCTTCAAGGATAAAATCTTTATAACGGTATATGTGATTGACAGCCCATGCGTAGAGGTGCTTTCGCAGGACAGTAACCGTAAATGCAGGTGCCGTGCCGATCTGTTTGTTCGAAGTAGAAAATGAGGCAGTGTATCCGTTTCCTGTTTCTTCCTGAAACCGGCATTTTTCCGGTTTGCTAAAGTCTTCTGCCCACAATTCTTCTGTAATTTCTTCAAAATCACTAACCGTTTCCTGCGGCTTCCGCCATAATCTGATAAGTTTTTCTTTAAAATAATCAATATAGAGTTTGAACATCCCCATAGCCGATAAAAATAGCCGAATTTTCCGAAAAAGTCCACTCAGGCGGAACCACCGACATCCTCGCCTTTTGAAAATAGACAGTTAAAAATGTACATCCGTGTACATTTTTAACGACGAGTTTTGTCTTACGCCAAAACATCGCTACTGTATGGAACCACCGCCTCGTCCAAAATATACCTCCATGTATATTTTGGGCTGCAAGTTTGCAAAGCAAACTTGTTACTGTTTGGGTATTTTTCTTTTTATCGGAAAAACAACCATTCCCGCCTTTTGAAAATGGACGGTGTAGATACAAGGAGTTAGGCAAGAAAGTACCACAGGCGTATCTTTGATACGTTGAGGACACTTTTTTGCCTAACGACGCAGCAAACTTACTTCTGCTTCATACCTCGGACATCCGTGTCCGTTCTGAAAGCTAAACCTTAAACTTGCTTACTTCCCCCGCCAGCCTCTCAATCGAGCTTTTATTCTTTTGCGTAATTTCGTTTACTTCTTGCACGGCGTTGTTAATTTGCACTGCGCCGGATGCCA
>JBQMYN010000016.1:0-31909 GCA_052173475.1 Treponema sp. | reverse complement strand
GCCCGAATATTAAAGCAATTAGGGGATTCTATGCAAAAAATCGTGCAAGTTACCGGCTTAACCATACAAGAAGTAGAGAAACTTAATCCATAAATAAGAAAGCTACCCCAAAACTGAGGTTTTTACTATCGGCAATGTAATTGGCAAAACCATTGACATTGACAGCTCTGCGGGATTTGACAGCCCTGCGGGATTTTATAGAAAGAAAAAATCTTTAATGTATTTATAATGCAGAATCCCTGATGTAAAGGGACAGAGGCTGTTCCCTAAAAAAAGAAAAAATGATATGATCTTTCTCCATTTTATGTATGGGCACAGGGCTGTCCAAAAACTGAAAGCTTATCGGCTTTTTCTGTAAGGAAATGATTGATTATATCCGCTAAAGCGGATTGCGAAACAGTTTTTGGTGGTGAGCTTTGCTCACCTGTTTCCTTAGATTTAGATGCTCGTATATCTCGTATTTTAAGAAGGACAATTATTTTATGGAAAAAACATTTGTGATGATGAAACCCGGTGTTATCAACCGCCGGATTGCAGGGGAAATTTTAAGCCGTTTTGAAAAAAAAGGACTCAAACTTATAGGTCTGAAAATGATGATGATAAGCCGTGAATTAGCAAGCTGCCACTATGCAGAGCATGAAGGCAAGCCTTTCTTCAATGATTTAATACAGTATGTTACTTCTGCGCCGGTTATTGCCATGGCTTTTGAAGGGGATGAGGCGATTGCAATTGTACGAAAATTGTGCGGCTCAACATCGGTGCTAAATTCGGAACCCGGAACGATTAGAGGTGATTATAGCTTGCACACTGGGGTAAATATTATCCACTCATCCGATTCTCCTGAAAATGCAGCGCGGGAGCTTAATCTTTTTTTCAAGCAAGATGAGTTTTTTGCTTGGGAAGACGGAAATAAGGACTGGTTTTAATTTCCAGTATACGCTAGAATGGAACAGATCTGTCTAAAACTGAAAGCCTATCGGCGTTTCCGGCATCCCTTGACAGTATATTTCGTAATGAAGGAATCGATCCATGCTTGAAAAAATTACACAAACATTTAGCGGTATTCTACGGAAAATAAGCGGAAAAGCAACTATTACCGAGAAAAATATTGAAGAAGCAGTTGAAGAAATTAAAATGGCATTGCTTGATGCCGATGTCAACTTGCGTGTAGTCCGCCGCTTTATTAATGCAACTATCGAAGAAGCTAAGGGAGAAGCTGTTTTAAAATCGGTAAACCCCGGTCATCAGTTTATTAAAATAGTCCATGATAAACTTGTTGCATTCCTTGGTGATAACAAAACAAGTCTGCAATTAAAAGGTCCCGATACCCAGTCGGTTATTCTTTTTCTTGGTTTGCAAGGGTCGGGAAAAACTACCTCGGCAGCAAAACTTGCATTATCCCTGAAAAAAGAGGGGCGGAAACCTTTGCTTGCTGCATGTGATTTAATCCGCCCTGCAGCAGTAGACCAGCTGGTTACCCTCGGTGCAAAAATCGACATACCCGTTTATACGGAAAACACAAAAGATGCAGTGCGTGTTGCAGAAAATGCTGTTATTTTTGCACGGAAAAACGGACTTGATACTGTTATTATCGACTCGGCAGGGCGGCTGCAAATTGATGAGCCGATGATGAAAGAAATTGCTGCAATCAAGAAAAAGGTAAGCCCCGTAGAAACCTTGCTTGTGGCAGATTCTATGACCGGTCAGAATGCTGTTGATGTTGCAAAAACATTTGATGAAAAAGTTGGGCTTTCAGGGGTTATTTTAACAAAATTTGATTCCGATGCACGCGGCGGTGCAGCCCTCTCGCTTAAAACAGTTACCGGAAAGCCTATTTTGTATACCGGTATCGGGGAAAAATTAGAAGATTTTGAACCATTTTATCCTGAACGTATTGCAGGCAGAATACTCGGTATGGGCGATATTGTTTCACTGGTGGAAAAAGCGCAGGAAACAATTGATATGGAAGAAGCCGCTCGCTTGCAGAAAAAAATGGCAACCGAGACATTTACCTTGTCTGATATGCTGGAGCAGCTGGAAAATGTAGAAAAGATGGGGTCGATAGAATCTATGCTTGATATGCTGCCCGGTCTTGCGGGGCAAATTTCTGCTGAGGATATTGACAAGGCGGGATTTAAACGCCAGAAAGCAATTATTCAATCTATGACGCTCAAAGAGCGCGAGAATCACCACATGATTGGACCGCCTCGCAGAAAACGTATTGCAAAAGGCTCAGGAACGTCCGTTGCAGAAGTGAACAGACTTTTAAAGCAGTTTGAAAAGACACGGCAGACGATGCGGAAAGTTGCTAAGAATAAAGGCTTACAGGCACGGCTTATGGGATTGCTCGGCTAGGGTACGCCTGCGCATAAGGAAGGAGTGAGGTATGAGAAAGCTCTGTCTATTAACTATCTGTTTGACCATACTGACCGGATGTGCGTCAGTACCTGAAACAGCATTATTTGCTGAGCCGATTGTGTACAGCACTGATACGGTATCGTTGCCTTCCAACTTTGATCTTTCCTATTCGATGCACTATCAGGTAATGAACAAGCCGGCAAAAGACTGTGTAAGTATACGGGTAAAAACAATGCTGTACGATTACCGTTTTGATTTTTTAGTCTCGAAAGATATAACAAAAATTTTCAATCATTTTTTACAGATTTCAGAAATGGCAGAAAAACAGCAGCGGAAAAACGGTTTTGAACATCTTGCTGCATCTACACTTCATGCGTATGCATACTCGGAAAATACTGTTGCCCGTGTAGTTGTTGATGGTATAAAACCAAACTGGCTCGGCTTTAGTTTTTTGCTGCGGGACGGAGAGCGGTATTTGGTTATCGACGGATTTAAAGCCGAATCACTATCGTCTGCTTTGCCCATTAATAGCAAAATAGAAAGTATTTTACTGAAGTATGATGATGTAAAAAAGATGACTGAGTTTTTGCACGATACCGATACAATTGAAGAGCTACGGAAAAAGCATCGCGTTATCAAACAAAATGAGGGAGAGCAAAAAAGCGTAGTAGTAGAAAGCGAAGATATGGTAGTTACTACGGATGAAGAACTCCGCACAGAAAACGATCCCTTAGAACCCGCAGACTCAATAGACCAGTCGGAAGCTGTGGAATTGCCCGCCGGCTCAGCTCATTCTGAATAGGAACTTACTGCTTTTACTGTATAGTATCGTAAACTGAGGGGGAGGGCTATCCAAAAATTTCAGTTTTTGGATAGCCCCATGTTACCCTTAAATGAATATTTTAATCGGTCTATTTACGTGATGTAGAACTCGCCAACCTGTTCGGTAACGGAGTATCGAACAGTCTCATGCCTCATCCTCATTATTCTTCTTTTTTCTCTACAGCACGTAAGGCATCAAGAGCGGCTTTTGAATCTTTTTGAGCAACAGCGATTAATTCGAGTATAGCCGGATATTTTGCTAAAAAATCACCCCATTTTGCAAGCCGCTCAATTTGAAATTGCTCTGAAGCAGCTCGCTGTGCTTCTTTTGCCGCTGTTTCCGCTAATAGCATTTCTCGGGTTTGTTCATACTGCGTATATGCTTGTTCGGCAATTTTATACGTATTCAAATCCGGTACTGAAATTTTCGCAATGGTTACTGCCGCAATTGAAAACTGAGCACCTATCCGCTTTTCAAGCTCTTGTTTAAACATCTCCGAAAAAGCATGATAATCCGTTTTAACTTTTTGGTACAAATACGCATCTTCAAGCAACAGCGTAATATAGCTATGCATAATGCTTTGCATCGCTGCTTGTATTTGAGAATCAGTAAAAGAGTCAAGTGCTTCCTGTGTGCGGATGTTCCGGCTGGAAACTACTGAAACCAATTGTTCCGGTTTTATGCTTATCAATGCATCTACGGAAAAAGACCAAGAAAAATCGTCTTTATTATTCAATATTTGCATATACCGATCAGCAGCGGGCAGTGAACCGTCAAGGGCATAGTTAATCCGGCGGGGAGACAAATCAAACGTAAAAATCTGGGCATTTGTAGGTATCAGTCGTTCCCATCGCCATATCATACTGCCTGAACGGATAACTTCTGCATGGTAGCCGCCCGATTTTGAGAGCATAACGCCATATTTTCCCGCCGGTACTGCAAATTGTGTCCAGCCGAAAAAGAAAAAAACAATACTGCATACACTGAGTACGAGTACCATAATAAAAAATTTTCCGAATCCTGAGTGTTTACCTGTTGTATTCATACTGAAAGCATATCAGTCTCCGCCGTTTACGGCAAGAAGGTTGCGCATTTTTTATTAAACCTGTTCGGAAAGAGACTGTCCAAAAACTGAAACTCTATCGGCTGTTTCTGTAAAGAAATGATTTATTATGAGGCTAAGGCGGATTGCGAAACAGTTTTTGGATGGTGAGCTTTGCTCACCTGTTTCCTTAGATTTAGATGCCGTATCAGGTGTGCTGATGCCCCGAAAGTAATCAACTTTTTACCGCCGGTAATGGCATATCCGTGTCCTAGCTTGAACCTTGCGCATTGAGTGTGTTTTTCCATCGGTGAAGTGCTTGCAATGCTGCAAGCGGTGTCATAGTATCAAGATTAAGCGATAGTATCTCATTGATGATAAATTCTTCATCGGAAAATAAGTTCTGCGTATGCTGCTGTATTGGTGCCGGAGTTGTTATGACGGGGGTAGCTGCAACCGGAATATGCTGTTGCAAGGCTGCAGCACGCCGTAAAACGGAATCGGGTAAACCGGCAAGTTTTGCAACATGAATGCCGTATGAATGCGCTGCGGATCCGCTAATCACCTTTTTCAGAAAAACGACTGTTCCCTCTGCTTCCAAAACATCCAGACAAAGATTTTGTAAACGCGGATGTATTAGTTGTGCCAGTTCATGATAATGTGTTGCAAACAAGGTTTTTGCGCCGATCGAATCAAGGAGGTATTCGCTAATGGCAAAGGCAATAGAAAACCCGTCTGCTGTTGATGTACCTCGTCCGACTTCATCCATAATAACAAGGCTTTTTTTTGACGCATTGCGGAGAATATAGGCTGTTTCAGTCATTTCAACCAAAAAGGTTGATTCTCCGCGTGCAAGATTATCCGTTGCACCCACACGGCAAAAAATACGGTCAACCGGTGTTAGAAGCACTGCATCAGCTGGAACAAAAGAACCTATCTGTGCGAGCAGCACAATCAGTGCAGTTTGCCTGAGAAAGGTGCTTTTCCCTGCCATGTTGGGACCGGTAATCAGTGCAAAAGAGGGTATTGCTGCATCATCACTGGAAGAGAGTGTAATAGAGTTTGCAACAAACTCTCCTGACGGTAGGTGCGCTTCTACTACAGGATGTCTACCGTTTGTAATATCCATACAGCCGTCAGGAGAAAATTCCGGTTTTATCCACCTGTTTTGTAGAGCGCACTGTGCAAAAGATTGTAATACATCAAGGGATGCAATTTCTTGCGCTACTTTCGTTAAAAAATGAATGCTGCTTTGAACTTTCTCGACTACTTCGCCAAAAAGCTCTTTTTCACAGGCGATAATGTCGTCTCCCACAGTGGTCAGCTTTTCTTCAATATCGTGCAACTTTTGTGTAACAAAGCGTTCTGCATTTGCTAAAGAGCGTCTGGGGATAAAATGCTTCGGAACTGAACGGAGATTCCCCTTGGTTACTTCTAAAAAATATCCCATAAGCCGGTTGTATTTTATTTTAAGGTTGCTAATACCTGTTTTTTCCCGCTCCTCAGTAAGATAATTTTCCAACAAGCTATTGGCATTTTGCTGAAGATTCCTCAGCGAATCCAATTTTTCAGACCAGCCGGTTTTAATAACGCCACCATCGCTTAATGCCGGCGGACAATCTTCACGGATGCTGTTTTCCAAAAGCTCATACAGCTGTTCAATACAGGCGGCAATTTCATCATCAAAAGTAAAAAAAAGTTGGTTTGTTTTGCTGAACTGGTGTAATCCGCTGCACGCTTGTAAACTCTTTTTGAGCGTAACCATATCTTTTCCGCTCGTCCGCCGCATTGCAATTCTTCCGGTAAGTCTATGTATATCTGCTATTTCTGAAAGAACGCTTCTGACTGTTTGTAAATATTTCCGGTTTTGATAAAGCGTTTGTGTTTTTAAAAGGCGGTTGTTTATTTGGGCTTCGCTGCACAGGGGATAGTGTATCCACTGCCGTAGTAAGCGGGTTCCCATTGCTGTTTTTGTATGGCAGAGTACCTCAAAAAGGGTATACGCACCGGTGGCATCTCGTAAATTTTGTGTAAGTTCAAGGTTTTTTCGCGTTGCGTCGTCCATAATAACAAAGTCATTATCGCGGTAGAGTGTAATGCCTGTTATATGCGAGAGCGGTGTACCGGCTGTTTGCTCAAGATATTCAAGCAGTATGCCCGCTGGCGGCAGTTCAGGTGAATGGAGGTGTATGCCAAATGATTGCAGTGTTTCTGTTTTAAAACAAGCGCAGAGTCGCTTTTCCGCAGTTTCCGGATGAAAAGACCAATCAGGGTAGAAGTTTTGTACCATTGAAGGGTACTCGCCGCATAGCGTACCTAATAGGGGAAAGTGCTTTGTAAGTTTTTGCTGTATCAGTATTTCTCTTGGCTGGACTCTCCCCAGCTCTTTTTTTAGATTTTCTGTAAATGAGGCTGCCGGAAATGACAAGGCAAAAAATTCTCCGGTACTATTGTCAATATAGCTAAAGCCGATAAAATAATCTGTTACAGAATCTACGGTAATCGGCTTAGGAGTACAGTATAAAGCGGCAAGATAATTATTTTGCCCATGCTCAAGAAAATCCTCTTCAGTTGCAGTGCCGGGTGTAATAATTTCAACAACTTTCCGTTCCGTTAATTCTCCCGGTACGGGGCTGGACGTTTGCTCGCAAATGGCTATTTTTTTTCCAGCCCGCAACAGACGGGCAATGTAAATTTTCGAGGCATGATAGGGGATGCCGCACATGGGCTGCCCTGTTCGTTGCGTGAGGGTAAGATTGAGCAGCCGGCTTACTTCAACCGCATCATCATTAAACATTTCATAAAAATCTCCCAATCGAAAAAACAGCACCGCATCTTTATGTTGCGCTTTAATTGAGAGATATTGCTGCATCATAGGTGTCTTTGCAGATTTCAATTGGAACTCAGCTCTCTAATAATATCTTCAGTAATATCAACAGTGGGACTGTACCAAATAATAGAATCGCCTTGTTGAAGATTTAACACCATGGTATAACCTTGACTTTCAGCAATCTTTTTAATTGCCGTATAGAGCCGGGCATAAAACACGTCATCACTTACAAGGTTTTTTCTCAGCATGGCAAGCTCATCATTGCAGGCTTTTGAATATTCAACTAAAAAACTTGTTTTAGAATCAATGTGCGCCTGCAACTTTTGTACAACTTCTTGTTTGCCGGATGATTCTGCATCCACTTTTTTTTGGCGGAATGCTATTATTTCATCCGACATACGCTGTATCTCCGCTTGGTACTTTACCTTTTTTGCTTGATAGTCCCGAACAGAACGGGAATCCCGTAAAAATGTAGCATATATCCGCGAAGTATCAACAACAGCAAACCGGGTAATTTGTTGCGCCTGTACAGCCGCTACACTGCATAAAAAGCAAAACAGCACGATAATTTTTTTCATCTCGACACTCCTCCGGTCTATTAGAGATTGGGAATATTAAATGAGAGTACAAATTGCCAATTCGCATCTTTGCCGTTGCTCCATTTTGGTTTGCCGTTGATAGATTTAAATGTATTTGCAAACATTAAGCGGAGCGGGAATTGAGGAATAGCAAACCGTAACCCTGGACCAAAGCTAAAATAATAATCATTCAGCGATAGGGTATTTAAATCTTTTAAATTCCGCTTTACTGCAATTGAATCAAAAAAGAAATCAAATGATAATATTCCGTGTGCAAGCGGCCAGCGGAATTCTACCCAATGGTTTAAAAGTACATTTCCTCTTCCAATGGGACCTAAACCTATCCAGCCTTTTCCCGTAAATATTCCGTCTATTGCTAATTTGCTATTTTCTCCGATAAGGCTGTTCGGCATTGGTAATTGGAAACTAAAACCGCTATAGAATGCAAGCACAAATTTCAAATTCCAAATTTCTGAAACAGGATAATCGAGCAATGGAATATATGCTTCGGCTTTTGTTTCTGAACGGAAAAAGTATTCGTCTTCTATTTTCGGTATTATACCAAAAAAGGTAACTTGTTGGCTTAAAAACCAGCCCTGTGAAGCATCGTATGCAAGGTCTCTTCCGTCAAATGAAATCCGCGACCAAAGAGAGTTACTCAGCCTCCACATTGCTTGTTGCCTGCGGACTGCTCTGTCGGCAGGACGATAAATCGTAGTATTATAAAAGTTTTTTACTAATGAGAAATTAATACCGCCGCGCAGCGTTATGGTGCAGTAACGCGGAAACCACCGATATGCGCTGTGAATACCAAAGGTCGTTTGCATACGGTGATACTGCATACGGTATGCATGAGCAAGTGACGGATTTGCAAGGTAATCGCTCCATGAAGTATAGGGATCCGGCGGTACATCTTCACCGCGTTTTGCAGCCTCCTGCGCATCGCTATCTGAAAATATAGGGAATAACACATCTTGGTAATCGTATAACAGCTTATGGGTTAATGATAAATCAAACCCAAGCGTGATGGGGTAGCCTAAGAACCAGTTTTGTGTATACCCTGTTTGTATCGTTTGGGTATCGACACCGGCATTGCCGCTAACGGAAAGCTCATTCCCACGACCCAGAAAATTCCGTTCCTGCCATTGGACAAATACCGAAAGAGGGAAACTTTCCGCGTCGGATACGCCGGAAAATGCAACACCAAATTGGATATTTGCAGTTGACTGTTCTTCTACATTCAATACAACATCAACAAGGTTTTGTTCAGAGCCTTGCTCTACTTCGGGAACAACATTGGAAAAGTACCGCAGGTTAAAAAGGTTGCGCAAGCTGTCTGTAAATTTCCCTTTGGAAAACACATCGCCGGGTTCTAAGAGCAGCTCGCGCTTGATAACATACGCCTGTGTTTTTTTGTTTCCGCGTATGATGATGTTTTCGATATGGCTGCGCTCTTGTTCTATAATTGTAATAAGAAAGGAGACTTGCTTTGTTGCTTCGTCGCGGCGGATTGATTGATTGATATAGTTTGACGTATAGCCGTTTTCAAAATATGTGTCAAAAATTGCTTGGTAGCCGCGCTCAAATTTCGACATATTTAAGACAGCACCGCGGTTCAATTTGATTTTTGCGGTTAGTTCTTCAGTTGAAAAAATATGATTGCCTTCTATCGTTACCCCATCATAGGTATACTGCTCGCCTTCCATAATCACGTAGGTAAGCTGCACAATATTCCGGCGCGGATCGGTTGCAGTGTCAACTTCTTGAATAATATTTTCAACATGGGCATCAATATAGCCGCGCTCACCATAAAAGCGTTGAATAGCTGCCTTATCTTCTTCCAAGGCAGCCTCTTTAAATATCCCTTTAATTAAGAATCTGGTGGGCTTTGTTACCAGTACATTTTTCAGTGCCTTATCGCCTGCAATTTTATTTCCTTGAAAATGAACGGCAGAAACAACGGTTTGCTTTCCTTCATTAATGATAAATTCGAGAACAACCCCGCCTTTCGGGTAATCTGAAACAACAGCTTCAATTTTAACGGCGGCATATCCCTTTTCAATATAGTAGTTTGTGAGTGTTTGTACGTCGGTATTTTTTTTGATTTCATTGTAAATATCATCTTTCTTTAAAAGAGTTTTAGAAAGCAGCTCGCCTTTTGAAATTTGCCGGCTGCCGGTAATTTTAATAAGGCGGATTGCCGGTTTTTCTACTACATCAAACTCAAGCCGGACAGAGCGGTACTCGCTATCAGCTGGCAGTGCCTTAGGTACAATATCTGTAAAGTAATCCAGTGCATAGAGCTTTTGTAAAATATCAGAATACAGCTCATCAGAAAACGCTTTTCCTTTGTACGGCTCAAATATTCCTTCTATATCTGCTCTTGCGACATGTTTTAAGCCGTGGAATGCAATCGTACTAATAGGTTTATTTTGATACCAATTATCAGGTACTTGAGCATACAAGATACAAAACGCTAATAAAAAAAATGCTGCTACGATATTTTTTTTTACCATTACTATTTCCTCTCTTTACGTAAGGAGCATCCGGTTAATCTGGATAGAGATACCGACGCTAATTTTGAAATTTATATGTTAGACCTGTTCGATCTTTTGTTGCGGAACAGGTTGATGAGTTCAAAACCGCACATACTACCGCTTTCGCTACTACGATTTTGACATCGCTTTTTAAAGTATCCTGTTTCAAAGCGGAAGCTGCCAAACAGGGGCATTCTAAAAATATATCCTTAGGATAGCGCATTGCAATCCTAATATGAATATTTCCAAGAAAATGTTACCGATGCATCGCGAACAAATAACGTTTCAGGACGCGTCGGTGCAAGAGACCATCTCATCAGAAAAAACGGAGTTGCCATTTCCAAACCTATTTCGGGTTGAAATAATATATTCTTGTATACAGGACGCTTTGTCCCATCATATTGTAAAGATTTTGGGTCATAATGACTCAAATGCAACAAAGCATCCGCATATATCGCAGAACCAAAATATTTACCAATATAAACACTTGTATTATCAAAATAGTTACTTGTTTGCAATACCGTCTCTTTATTCATGTTAAATAAATTGCCGAAAATTGCATTTTGAAGCAAGAGTGTTCTAAATGAAAAAGCATCTAATCCCAAGAAATTTCTGATTTTTGTTTGAGATTTTTTGAATATCCCTATTTGTGCAAGTATGTCCGAGCTGCTGACCAACAAATTCTGCCATACATTTTCTTTGTTTGTACCGCCGATAACAACTTGCCCAATCATCTGCATAATTTCTGCCGAAGACCGCGGCGGGTCGGAAATAAGTGTAGGATTAAAATTGGAAAGCGGCTGATCTTTCGCTGTAAGGATAAGCCGCAGCGGTTCTCCGTTTTCATCACGATCGCGGATTTCAGCACGCATTGTTATCAGCGGTTCAAAATTTCCGCCGACATCGACAAAGTTGATGTAGCCTTCGCGGATATAAAAGTTTCGTTTTATATAAAAGATTTCTCCGCCGCGCATTTTCACATTTCCTTTCATAAAGAATGTACCGGAAGCACCGTCAACTGTGAGCGATAGCGGTGTTTCTGTAGGAATAAGGGTACGAAGAATAGGAATATCAGCAGACGGCCACAAGAATTCGGCTTTTTTCCCTAGTTTTAAATTCAGCTGCATATCAAAAACAGGACCGTTGCCCTTGTTGGCATATTTTGCATGAAATTTATCCATTTCAGTAAATTTGAATGCAAAATATCCCTTATCAAAAGATGCTGTGCCGTATACACCGATAAGATTTGGTGTTATAAGTATTTCTGCGTTACATCCTGCAAGACCGTCCGCCTTAAAAAGAAGATTGTCTGTCCTTACAATACCGAGTTTTTCCCGTAAGGTACCGCATTGAATGGAGACCGTTTCCGGTATCCATTGGGTAAATTCAACCGTACAGCGTGCCCATAAATCAGCGGAAGGACCTTTTAAAATAACATACGGTACTTCAAGAATGGTGCCGTCTGCAAGAATATCTAAATTAACCGGTCCATAAATTTCAGGAATATAGTCAGGAGAATTGACTTTTATATTTTTCCCTTGAAGTTTTCCCTGAAATTCTGGTTCACGGATAGTGCCGCCGATGTGCATATTGCCCGTTAGTTTACCACTGTAGAACAGTACATGATTTAAGCCGGTGAGATTCCATACCTGTTTTATATCTGCATATAAATCGCGTATGCTTAAATCGAGCAGCTCTGGTTTTACACTACCGTCAAGATTAAAGTGAACAGGTAAGGTATCGGCGATGTGTAATGATATAACGCCGTCATTTAAGATAAAGCCGGTAATTTCTTCTTCTTGACCGGCATACAGCGCGGTAATATCTTTTTCGCGTATTACCGAAAGCGGGATAGGCTTTTTCCCCTGCATACTGCCGAACTGCCAATCACTAATAGTTGTTGTAAGCGAAAATGCGTCAAGCAGCGATGGCAGCCGTGCGGCAAGGCTTTTTAGTGAAAGCGTTGTGTGCTGTTGGGCGGCTCCCGCTGTGCTAAGCGCAGTGCCGGTACTAGGCGGCAGTGCAGGTTCTCCGCCGGTATGAGCGGTAAAGACCGTTTCAATATGCGCCTGTAATTCTTTTGTGGGAATACTGCCGCTATAGTCTGCATGGAGCAAGCCCTTCAGTTCTTCAAACGAAAATGAACCGCCGATGTCGTAGATGCGGTGATCGCCCCATGCAGCTTCGGTTTGCGATAACGAAATAAGATAATTGTCAACCGTAAAATGTGTTGTTGCCTGTAAATCCTTACCCTTTAAGAAGAAGGAAAGTTCTGGTATGCTGCACTCTGCTTTTAAGCCCTCAGGAGATACTGTGAATGTCATCCCTGCTGAAATGCTATGTTTTTTCCCCTGCGTATAGAGGAACCGCCGCAAGCCTATATTTTCAGCGGTAAGTCCCCCGCTGATATACAGCGATTCAGAAAGCCGCACTAGTGCTGATGCAGTAAAATGTTCGGTGTCATCGGCAGAACTGAGCTTTATCTCCCCTTGGTATGCTTGTTCAAGGCTTTCAGGAGACGGCATTTGCACAATGATAGTCCCGTCAAGTGAGTTTTCATCACTACCGAGCCGAACTTTATGTAAAAAAAGTCCCGCAGGATCGATGCTGCCTGTAAAAGAAAGCCGCAATGCAGTTTGCGCTAATGCTGTTAGTCCGCCGTAGTTCATATTTCCGCTATAAATGTGAATACCCCATAAATCAGGTGCGGCATAATCAAATTCTGCATCAAGTCCTACAAACAGCGGTAAAAGCGGCAGCGGCATATCCGCCGCTTTTATGGAGCCTTTAACTCCTGTCTCTTTATCAAAAATTGCACTGACTGCAAAACCGTAATCGCCGTAAATGTTCAAAATATTTTGCGCAAAAAAGCCTTGAAACTGATAGCCGATTTCGTTGGCGACAAATGAGCTGTCAAAAATAATATCATTCAGATTTTCAAACTCTGCATTGAGAGAACCGCGTACCGACATGTTTTTATATGCAACATCAATATCAGTAATAGAAAAAGATTTTTCAGTACCTTTTACCGATAACAAGGCATAAAAATCATCAATACGATTTGAAACTAAAACAAATTTAATACAGTTATAAGAAAAATGTTTAAAATCGGTGGAAATATAAAATTCAGTTGTGCATTGCAGCGGCTCAAGTATTTCAGAATTAATCCCTTCCACAGGATGAATAGTCTGCGCTAAGTTATACATATTTTTAATATTTACCGCGTCGAGAGCAGCGTGTAATTCCAAAAACTGAGGCTGAGGATTCGCCGGATTATCGGATAAAAGACAGGAGCCGTCAAATGTGTATTTCCCATAGCCGTCCTCACCGGAAAATAGAAAATCTATTTTCCGTGAAGAAGGGTTTACTGCAAAATTAATGTCTTCAATAACGGCATCGCCTGCACGCAGCATGGGTATGCTGCAATGCAGTAAACCGTTCCGTTCAACAAACCGGATATTTGCAGCAATTTTTTGTCCTGAAGGCAGCTGTAATGAATTAATTGCTAAAGTACCCGAGGGAATTTTCTTTTTGAGATCAAAGCGGAGTTTTGACAGTAAATCAATATTATTCCCTTTAAGTGCGAGCTGGGCAATATCAATGACATTATCATTGCCTGCCGCTGCAAATTGCAATGTTGTCTTGTTTAACCGGTAGTTAGCAAGTGTAATATCAGGTAGTACCAGTGCTGTATCGGTATCCCATGATAATTTTTCGTTTTGCAGCGAAAAATGCACGCCGCCGGACACCTCAAGGTCTCGGAATGGTTCAAGCTCTTTCGGCGTGGAATAGAGCTTTACCCATTGCAGCGGCAGAAATTCTTTGCACTGAAAACTGCCTGATAATACTTTCGAGTCCATGTTCCATTTGAGGCTTGCATCAAGCGGTTGAAAATCCTGCATGGTGTTGACGGAAATGACTGAGTCCCGATACCCAACAAACAGTTTAATGGTATCTAACCCCACTTGAGGAGTGGTGCATTGCGCTATATTGACAATGCAAGAACCGGCAGTAAGATTTTTTTCAAATTTTCCGTCAATATTAAATGTAGTTTTAAATGGGGTATATGCCGCATAATTGCTGTTCTGATATGATGCTGCGGAGTTAATACCGAATTTCAGCGATTCAGAATCAACGCTGCATAATCCATCTGTAATATGTACGTCAGCCTCTTGCATGGCATCTTTAAATCGTAAATGCACATTTTGTATAAGAATATCAAAAGGCTCCAACTCTGCTGAAGAAAAAATAGACTCCACAGCGGCCTTTATATCAGTAGGTTGCGCATCAGGGGGCGCAGGCTTTTTAGAACTGTTCTGCTGCATTCTATCGGTAAACTTTGCAATGAGGTGTTCATTTTGCAGCATATCAATAGTGATAAAGCCGTTTTTTATGGTGAGTGAATGGAGTACCGCCGGTATTTTACCGGATAGTAACGCAAAAAAGCGGTACTGCACTGTGATTGTTTCAAATACAGCAAGCTCGCTACCTGTTTCAGTGTCATATATCGTAATATTCCGCAAAGAAAAGGCTCTAAAAAGAGACGGAGAAAGCGATTCATACGAGATTTTAAGCCCGTATACTGTTTCTATCTCCTGAATAAGGATGTCCCGCATAACAGAAATTTTTTTTTCGAGAATCCGCACAAAAGGAATAAACATAAAAAATGAGAAGATAATGATAAAAAGTAACATTAATAATTCTATTTTATAACGTGCAGATTGCTTCATAGAGGTACTATTATATCAAAAAAAAAATTGTTATGATAGCAGGTATGATTTTGAAAGATTTTATTGTGTTTGAAGGATTGGATGGAACAGGCACTACTAGCCAATTAAGGCTGTTGCAGGAAGCATTTACTGCTGCCGGTAAAAAAGAGTGTGTGCATTTTACTGCGGAACCTACCGGCAGCGTGATAGGAAAAACAATTCGGGCAGCATTGTCAGGAAGCACTATAATGGATCAAAAAACAATTGCATACTTGTTTGGTGCAGACCGCTGCGAGCATATTTATGGCAAGGGCGGCATTATGGAACAGCTTAATGCTGGAAAGGCGGTGTTTTCCGACCGCTATTTGTTTTCAAGTTTAGCGTATCAAGGACTTACTGCGGGAAAAGACCTTGCTACTGAAATAAATAGCAGATTCCCGCTGCCTGAATATGTATTTTTCTTTAAACTTCCGGCGCAGACGGCAATGGAGCGGATTAGCAAACGTAATACGCCTTTTGAAATTTACGAAAAAGAGAGATTTCAGGAGCAGGTAGCAGAAGCATACGCTGATATTTTTTCATACTACCGTACCGCTGCTCCGGATATGCAGATTATTCCCATTGATGCTGCTGAGACTATCGAGGAAATTCATAAAAAAATATGGAGTATTGTACAGGAACTGCCGAAACTATAGTAAATGAAACGCTTATTTTCTTGTGTCAGCCTGATAGTATTCTCTTTGTATGCAGCATCTCAGCTGTATGCATATTTTGTGCAATATAAGGAGCAATATTATAAACTGTATCATATTCATTACAAGCAATACCCTGACGATACGCTGGAAAATATTTACTGGCTAGAAAAAGCAATCAATGCTGATTTTTGTAATCCGCTCTATGCGTTGGGAAAAATAAAAGATAAAAACGAGTGGGAAAAATACCGGTATCTTTTTATGATGCATTTGAATCTCAAAATGGTTGAACAGCACCTACGTCTTGGAACGAAATATGACAAGCAGGTTGCCTATTTTTATAATGAACCATGGAAAGAGCAGAATATTGAAAGCTTAAAAATTGCAGAAGAGTGTTATCAAACAGCACTTTTTTATTGGAAAGAAGCAGCATTATGGGCAGAAAAAGCCAATGTTAAGCAATTTCAGTTTTTGTTTCTGCAAGATTTACAGCATTGGGAAGATGAACGCGAAAGAATTGTACAAAAAAACTTAAATTATGAACGTGTAATAACCCGCGAGCTTGAACGCCTTGATACTGTCCGCAAGGAGTTTATGACAATGGAGCCATTCAATTAAAGAAATGTTTTATGGCACCTCTGCACACTTTTACAATGCGGAATATCTGAATACGAACGCTTGACAAGTGTATTGATTCGAGTATATGCTTTATTTATCGATACTATCTGTTTTATCTCTTTGTTTTTGAGCAAGCGTATAAATTTGCAGCGGCAGTATTTGGATAGAACTATATAAAGAAAGTTATAGCAGAGGAGGCGGGTATGAAAATTACATATTTATATTATTTATCCCCCCCCCCCCCCCCCCCCTATCACCAAATACTGTATTCCATCCTATTATTCGGCAGCTGGTATTACCTTATTCATCGTTATTATGGTGTTGATGTCCTCATTTATGGTATAGTATTTTCTTATTACTTCTTTATATCTTTAGGTGCATTGCATAGCAGACTTGTTCAGCAGTACCGTCCTCCGTGATAGATTGCGAAACAGTTTTTGAAGGACTTGCCATCAGCTGTGCTGATAGGGATGCCAAGGTATTACCAATTGTTCTACAGGAGGAACTTATGAAGAAGCGATTTTCTATGCGGAAAAAATTACTTATCATTTTTGGACTTTTGATTGCAGCAGCAGTGCTTATCGAAGCTTTCCTTGCTGTAAGAATCTCCCGAAAAGCTGTTACTGAAAAGATAGAAGCACATTTAAAAGATAAGGCGGTAGATACCGTAGAAATTGTTGATGGAAGAATTAATGCTTTTTTGCAATTTATTGAAGGTCTTGCGAGAAATCCCATCATTCGTGATCCGGCAATTTCATATAGTGAAAAAACAGCATATCTTATTAATGAAACAAAAACAAATCCAGTCTTCAAAGAATTGTATATTATTGATGCGACGGGTACTCAATATTTTCCTGATGGTACAACAAAACTCTATGCAAAAGATGCATGGTTTACAGAAGCAATGAACGGAAAAACGTATATTGAAGAGCCGTATTACGAAGATGCAGGCAATAAAACAATTTTTATAACACTTTCTCTACCGGTATATGATGATAACAAACGTGTTATTGGTGTATTGGGTGCTGATATTGATGGTTTATGGCTTTCTAAGCAAATTGATGATATTAGAGTTGGAAAAACAGGTGAATGTTATATTTTGGGATTGACAGGAACCACTGTAGCGCATAAAAATGTGGAAAAAGTGTCCAATCGGGAAAATATGATCGAAAAATCAAAAATGGATAAAGGATTTATGTCGTTAGGTTTATTTATACAGCATGCCTTAAATTCAAATAAAAGTGAGGTAGGATATTACGAATATGGCGGAAAAAAGTTTATTGCTTCATATACTTCGATGAAAACAACGAATTGGCCGATAATTATCAAAGCTCCTATGAACGAGTTTATGGATACCGTTGACACATTACGCAGCCGTATGATGCTTATAGGTGTCGCTATTTTGCTGTCCTCACTTGTTATTACGTTTTTTGTTGCCCGCCGTATAGTTCTACCTATTGAGACCGCTGTTAATGCTTTGCAAAATATTGCACAGGGAGACGGCGATTTAACGGTACAGCTGCCGCTTATTGGAAATGATGAAATTACTGATTTATCCCAATATTTTAACCAAACGATTAGTAAAATTGCCGCTTCTATTAAAATCGTCGGTACAAATACCGGCACCATGGAGCAAATTGGAAATGAACTTGCCGGCAATATGACCGAAACAGCCAGTGCTGTGCATGAGATTAGCGCAAATATTGACGGCGTAAAACAACAGGCACTCACTCAAGCTGCCAGCGTTACCGAAACCGCAGCAACGGTGGAAGAAATTATCAGAACGATTAAGCAGCTCAATAATAGTATCGAAAGCCAAGCGACTTCTGTTTCCCAGTCTTCCAGTGCAGTTGAGGAAATGGTTGCAAATATTGCTTCTATCACTCAAACTCTTGATAAAACAAATGATGCTATTAAACATCTTGCAACTGCAACTGCCGACGGCAACGAAACAATTATAAAATCAAATGCGGTAACACAAAAAATAGCCGAGGAATCAGGTAGCCTGCTTGAGGCAAGCAACGTTATTCAGCATATTGCAAGCCAAACTAATCTTTTAGCAATGAATGCCGCTATTGAAGCTGCTCATGCAGGCGAAGCGGGCAAGGGCTTTGCCGTCGTTGCTGATGAAATCAGAAAACTTGCAGAAGAATCGAGTACGCAAGGAAAGACTATTACCGCAACATTGAAAACGCTGTCCGGAGAAATTGAAACACTTTCAGCATCTTCAAAAACTGCCGGAGAAAAGTTTGCTGCAATTTTTAGCTTGTCCGAACAGGTAAAAGAAATGAGTAACCGGCTTATGGAGGCAATGCGGGAACAAGAAAACGGCAGCCGTGAAGTGCTTTCAGCTATTAAAACCATTAACACAGTAACTACGGAAGTACAAGCAGGTTCTGAAGAAATGCTGAAAGGCGGCGAGGGGACAGCTGCAGAAATGCGTAAGCTTGATGACCTTACCCGTGTAATAGCTGACAGTATGAATGAGATGGCAGCCGGCGCGATACAAATTAGTAATGCCGTACAAGACGTAAATGAAATTACACAAAAAAATAAGACAAGTATTGACAACTTGGTTTTGGAGGTTGATAAGTTTAAAGTATAAAATAATTTACGGCTGTAAAGCTATCTGGTTTTTCAGATAGCTTAGATAAACTGCAGCCGCATAAGATTTTTCTAAAAGTTGTTGATTTCTGGTGAATCTGCATGTTTATACTAATGAGAGAAGGTCTTTCGGGCTTTCGATGATATATGCAGCATGCGATTCTTCAAGCTCTTTGCGTTCTCTAAATCCCCATAATACACCGACAGTAACGAGTCCGGCTGCATTTCCTGTTTCCATATCAACCGCAGTATCGCCAATGTATAAACATTCAGATTTTTCACAGTGAAATTGCTGTAAAATTTCAAAGACACCAGCCGGATTAGGTTTAATTGGGACACCTTCACGCTGACCAAACACTACATTGAATACGGTTTTTCCAAAAAATGCTTCTACAACTTTTTCAGTTGTAGGCTGCGGCTTATTGGATAGCACTGCGAGCTTTATCTCTTTTGTATGAAGCTGTGTAATCAGTTCCTTAATACCGGGATATACTGTACAAAGATGCAAAAAGTTTGCATCATAAGCGGTATTATAATCTTTTAAAATACGATCTTCCAGTTTTGTATCATCAATATGATGATAGGCAAGAACCCTTTGTATTAATGTCCGTGCGCCATTTCCGGCAAAGTATTTAAATGCTTCCGCAGGAGCAGGAGGTAATCCATATTTTGCTGTTTCAGCATTTACAAAATAGGCAAGCGTATGCAGTGTGTTTGTTAATGTTCCGTCTAAATCGAAAATACAGGCTTTTATCATATTTAAACACTATAATATATCGTATCACAAAACACAAGTCTCGCGGGGTTCCTAATCGCAGCTAAATCTAAGAAAAAAAGAGTAAACCTGTCCAGATAGGATCTTAGCAGCGGTGTTGCAGGCGATACCTCAGACCGATCAGCCCTTTGCGTACCAGTCTTGTAGAAGATGTTGCAAGAATAATACCGACAGCAAGAGCAACGGCAATAAAACTAGCATGTATACCTTCTGCAACCCCGCTTTCAATATTGCCGCTTACAAAAAATAGCATCGCTTTATACACGCCAAATCCGGGAACAAGCGGAATAATACCGATAACCATAAATACGGTTGCTGGTGTTTTCCTTACGATAGCAAATATCTCAGACAGGATGCCGACTGTCAATCCTGCCAAAAAATTTGCAAAAATATAGCTAATATGCGGTTTTTGCAGCATAATAACCATCGTCCAACCGACAGCACCGCCGACAGCACTCAAAACAAGATTTTCTTTTTGTACATTAAATAAAACGCCAAACCCAAGACAGCTGATAAACGATAATATAAAATGAATGTATAATGACATTAAAGACCGCCCATGAGCGAATACAACATTAAAATACTCCCTGTTCCAAATGCAATAGCCACTGCAACAAGAATAGCCTCTCCTATTCTCGCCATACCGGAAATTAAGTCTCCGGAAATAAAATCCCGTATGCCTGCAGTAAAAGAAATACCGGGAACCAGTGCCAGTGCGGCAGCAACAATAATATTGTCAAGGCTTGCAACAAGATGGGTTGTAAACGAAATTACCGATACAATACCGACAAACATACTCGCAACAAAATTACCCGTAAAAACTGTCCGCGCATGAGCTGATATTTTATCATTCACGAATACCGCAAAACATGACGCAATAAACGCTGCAATAAAATCGCCAAAAGCACCGTCAAGCAGCAGTGCAAACACCCCGCAGCCGATACCGGTTGCAATCAGTACAAGCCAATGGGGATATCCTCGATGCCGGTCGATTTCTTTCAGCATTGTCATCGCCTGATGTAATTCAATCTTTCCGGCAGTAAATTGACGGGAAAAATCATTTACTAATGCAATTTTCGTAATATTATTACTCCGCTTTTTTATATTACGGGTATAAAGCGCGCTTTGTCCGCCTTCATCAGATAAAAACATAACAGTCGGCGTAATAAACGGTGTAACAGTCAATACACCCTTTGATTCGCACATCTTTACTACTGTTTCTTCCACACGATACATTTCGGCACCGCTTTTTACAAGAATTTCTCCTGCATACAATGCGGTTTGAATCAAAAGTGTTTTATCTTCATAAGATAAAGAAGTAGTCTGTTTTTGTTGTATCGCTGTTGTTTCCTGCATTACAGCGTATCATTGTAATTTTTTTTAGAGCTAGGTCAAGAACCTGTAAACGCCTTAGCAAAAATTTCCCGTAATACCGCTACCGATAGCACCCTTTAGAGTATAGGGTATCGCTAAAAACTTGGTTAGATTTTTAGAGATGCTCCATCAGCAAAGCTGATAGCGAGTTTAAAATTAAGCCGTTATACGGTACAGCGATGTTTCGGCGGTACTGAAAGTTGGTGATATATGGCAGCTAAATCTAAGGAAACAAGTGAACAAAGCTTACCATCAAAAACTGTTTCGCAATCCGCTTTTGCAGATATAATAAATCATTTCCTCACAGAAAAAGCCGGTAGGCTTTTAGTTTTTGGACAGTTCCGATGGGTATTGCGTAGGTGCCGTTTTAGCGGTGATTTCTCCGGCTGATACCAGCTATGCCTACTATCGCTTGCCGGTTTTAAGTGCTTAATTGGACGATTGCATATCTGAATAATTCTTGTTCTTTAGCTGCCGGATCTTCGCCTTTTTCACGGAATAGCTGTACCGCTGTTTCGACAGTTTCAGCAACACGTTTCCGGTCATAACCCATTTCTACTAATGCGATAATAATATCTTCAAACTCAGATTTTTTGAGCGTCTGCTGCCGTTGTGTTTGGGATGTAACAGTGAGCTGCCCTTTTAATGCGAGTACCATTTTTTGCGCAGTCTTTTTCCCAATTCCCGGTATTGTTTGCAGTCTTGTAACATCGCCGGCATCCAGGGCTGCTTCTAGTGCGGAAGCAGCAAGACCTGAAAGAATTTTTATCGCTTGTTTGGGACCGATACCGTCAACCTTTGTTAAGTCAAAAAAAAGACTGCGTTCTTCCGGTGTTTTGAAGCCGAAGAGTTTCATTTGATCTTCACGGTGATACAGCCATACATAGACTTTGACCGTTTCTCCTTCTGTGCCGAACTGTTCTATATTTAAGGTTGAAACAAGAATTTCCCATTCTATGCCGCCCGTTTCAACATAAATACTTTCTGTTGTTTTTCCGGTTAATATTCCGCATATACTATTAAACATTCGTCCCTCCCTTAACGGGTTTGTATGGCATCAGTAATCCGCTTATTCTGAATAAACATGTTGACAACAAAGTTATCGAATAGACCGATTATGCTGTAATGTTATGTCAAACACTGCACCGACACGTTTAAAGCGTACTGTATCTGCTTTTGTCGGATGCACAAACCTGTTTTGATAAAAAAAGTATTCCGGTATATCAGAAATATGCTGGGTTTCAAACTGTGCAAGCAGCAAAATACTGCATATACTATTAATTTCAAAATTAAAGAGCGGACCGAATACTACTTTAAAGCGGTCTTCTCCCCATAACCGGTTATTTTTATCGGCAGGAACGGAAAAGAATGTTTTTTCAGTTTCTACCCGTAAGGCAATCATATTGAGCGGAATAGGCATTTGGTAGCCAAGAATATAACTGGCATTGTACCGCCATCCATTTCTATTTTTGCCGCTATCATGTTTCCACACCCATGAGGTCAGATTATCTGTTTTGCTTAATCCTTTATATATTCCATATTGATCAATCCTGCACACAAGATGACTCCATTCACCGGGTATAAATGCCCCAAGATCAAATTGCAATGCCCCTCCGTAATAAAATGTAAACACTGCTCGTTGCAAATCAATAGGTATATAGTGTGACTGCTTTGCATTTTCAACATTGAGCATTAGTCCGCGAATACCTAGTTTGGGAATATTCCAACCGGAACCGATACTTCCGCCGGTATACAGCTCCAAAAAGGCAACCGGTGTCCATGCCGCCTCAAATTTACCCTCGATGGAAACAGGGCTAATGTCTATTCCCGGTTTTAGTGTGATGTGATTATGCTTTGTGAGCGGTGTATCAAAATTGAGTACAGGTATCTTAATAGATTCGGTAATACTGGTAACTGCTTCAAGCGGAAATGCAATGGCTGTACTGATTTTCGTGGTATATTCCACGTGTTCCTGTTCTTTTTCCGCATAGATACCGGAGCTGATTAATCCATACAGTAGTGCTAAAATGAGAGCTTTTTTCATAGTACCTCCACATACTAGACCGGTTCGTAACTTTCTCTTTCAGAACCAGTAACTTTAAAATGAGATGTTGAACAGTTTTTTGGCATCTCTAAAAACTCGGTTAGATTTTTAGAGATGCTCCATCAGCACAGCTGATAACGAGTTTTTTGATAAGTCATTTAACTGTTATGACTTATCAAAAAACATCGCAAATAAATCTAAGGAAAACCTCATAAAAACGGAAGTTTTTAGAGGTTCCCTTTTAGTAAACGTTCGGCGTAAATAGCCTCCCGTGTTATTTTTCGAGAATAGTAATTTCTACACGGCGGTTGCGTGCCTTGTTTTCTTCTGTTGTATTAGGGGCGATGGGGTTTTGTCCGCCGAACCCCTGCGTAAAAATATGGTGAGGCTCCCGTATCCCCAGTTCAATAAGATAGCCGGCAACCGCAGAGGCGCGTTCTTCCGATAACTGTTGCTGAGATTCCAGCGTACCTGCGCGGGCTGTATGACCGGATATTAATAATTCATATTGAGGATATTGACTCAACACTGTACCAATATGTTCCAGTTTCTTTTTTTCTTCTGGTAGCAGTTGCGCAGAATCGGCTGCAAATTGGATGTTTTCAATACTAATTGTAATGCCTTCGCCTGTTTGCCGTACGGTTGTGTTTTGTAAACCCATATCCTGTATTGTTTTATCAAGGTTTTCTTTGATTTTTTCTTTATCCATTCTAACAAGGTCTGTAATGGCAGCTTGGGCAGTTCCTCGATATTCAATCGTATCGCCGGTATTTAGTTCCATTTTAATATGAAACACTTCTGTATATAACGGCAGAATACCCGCTTCATTATCCCAGTACAATTTTTGTTTTGAATACCCTACTGTTTTGACCGGATAGATTACCGGTTTTTCCAGCCGGCGAGTATTTTTATTCCGCTGTTGTTGCGTTCTGCTTTTTTTCTGGAGTGCTGCCTGTATGGACGCGGGAACTTCATAAAAAAGATCATAATCGGCATCAATGACATGGTATGTTTTTTCATTTTTTTCAGTTGTCCCTTGATAGGTATAATTAACCGTAAACGGTACCGTGAACGGCTCTTGTATACCGAAAGTATCACGGAGGTCATGCGCTTCGATGCCCTGCGATTGCCATTTTTCTCCCTGTTGTATCTCATGGACAGGAAATACCGGTACATTACGGACTACGGGCATAAAATACTGTGCATCAATTGAGTAAACACCTAACGCATCGCGGCGGAATACACTTGGATATTCGCGTCCCCATGTAAACGTGTTCTTGCTATTTTTCTCGCTTGTCATAAAGGTACAGGTATGCAGTGCGGAAGCGGGACGCTGCCCCTCTTCACTCCGTACATCTGAAACGTTTACCGTTACGCGGTTGGTGATATGCGCTTGGTGGCTGAAAACTGTATTAAAAAAAACATCTTCTGCGATGGTAGAGTTGATACGGTATGCATCACCTTCTTTAAATTGAAAGCGGAATGTTTCTGTAAAACTATTCCCTGCGAGTAACACACAGCACAGTGCTACGAGAAAGCGTTTGGCGGTATGTGGGTAAAAAGGGTATTCCATACTTAGACTATCGGTTAAGATACAGTAGTTCTTTATCCCGCATAGATTAGAGGGAACGGGGATGTCATTGCCAGCGGCAAAAAGTAACCAACTTTTTGCCGCTGGCAATGACATCCCCTGTTTTCTTAGATTTACAGACCACCTAACATACCAATAATTAGGGCAGCTTCAGCAGTAAGGTAGGTTATCATCACTACAAAGCGGGATTTTGAAAATTCTCCAACAAATAATGTATAAGATAGCACTGTATCAGAGGCGATAAAAAATAAGGAGCCAACTGCTGCAATGCCAGCAAAAACAGTTTTTACGGTGAGGAGATAAAGCATAACTGTTATGCCCATAATAGCGATGCAGCACATATAGAAAAAAACCGGTATGCGTAGTTTTCCGAGATGATTATATAAACGCCGGAATATAAAAAGCATTATAAGAAGATAGAGGGTCATAACTGAGCCGGTAAGAACAGGCTGCATTCGAATGCCGCTATGAAATAACAGTCTGAACGCAATACCGGTAAATGTTAGCTGTGCAGCAGCAAAAAAAATGATACCGGCAAACAGCTTTCGTGAACTATGACCAAGTAAAAATACATCGCCTAGCCAACTTCCTGCGAGTGCAAGAACGATAAAAAGTGAAAATGTTTTGTCTCCTATTATAACGGCAGTCGTATATGCTGCACATAAAAGCGGCATTAAAAAGACTTTTGTTATATCTGCTATCTTTTTTTTATCGAAAAAACAGCATACCAAATGCACACATGATACCGATACAAAAGGAATAAATCCTGTAGTGCTTAATACAATAGGCGGCATAGAAAAAAACTCCTCAAAATTTACTCATGGACCTGTTCGGAAATTTCCGCTTTGGAATAGATTACCCTGCAATACAATACTGAAACATTCCATGCCTAGTATTGCATAAGTTAGGAATTTATACAATGATAGCCTATCGGTATTGGCATTCCCGTTCTCTCTAATATAAAAATGCAGGCAATCTTGTAGTTTTTATCAGCTTGTGTCATTATACTATTCTAATGATTGATCTTTATTATGAAATAAAAAAGCGTTATGGGAATGTAAAGCGCACTCGCGGCTATTATGTCTATACGGAAAAAAATATTCGATTGATTGATATGTATCTCGATGGTGGAATGTCTGTACTAGGCAGGAGAAACGGTCAGGCGAATCTTGCAGCAAAGCAATTTCTTGATAAGGGCTTACAGACTTTTTTACCCTCAAAGGCGGACTATCAGTTGGAAAAAGCTGTTCAGTCAGCACTGCCTGCCTTTCAAATTGTTCGGTTTTACCATTCTCAAGAACGAGCTGTTGAAATTCTCCGTACACTTCTCCCTATACATGCTGCCTCAGGTGAGCTGCCCATTTGGCGTGCTTTTTTAGATGAGCCGGTTAAACAGGCTGAACTATGTCTTGTAATCCCTGTATATCCAGTACCTTACGGCATTATTGCCGCGAAAGGGCAGCGAGCAGAAGTGCTGCCTCCTTCAGATAAGGTATTACCGCCGCTGGCAGCAAGCCTTGCAAAGGCTTTTTTTGATGTGGCGCGTAAAACAGCTGAGCAGGCAGCCCCTGCATATCGAATCCATAAAAATGAAAGAATTGTACAACAACGCAGCGCATTAGAAACTATGTTCACAAAAATATGGCACCAAAAAAAGTGTTATTTGTTCCCGCACATACCGGAACACGCATACGCAGATTTGGTAGTAAAAGCCCTCGATCAGCATATCATACTATCGCCTGACTACTCCGTACCGTCGATTATGCCGGTGTTGCCGGTATACACAGAGTTGCTTAAATTTTTTAATATAGTGCACCTCTAAAAATCTAATCGAGTTTTTAGAGGTGCCTATATACTTAATACGCATATAGAAGAGGTATCTCCTTGCATAAAAAAGACTTTTCAATTATTTATCACGATAGCGATTTGATTGCAGTAAATAAAAGATCCGGCTTAGCGGTAGCAGCAGACCGCTGGGACAGCGAAGCAGAGCGGCTTGATATTCTGTTGCGGCAGTATATTAATAGCGAGGCTGAACTACCTCATACAGAACACCCTGATCCGGCATGGCAGACAGCTGCCTTGTGTGGACAGGCAGCTACGCTTGATAAACCGCTCTATGCTGTGCATCGAATAGATAAAGATACATCAGGACTTATTATATATGCACTAAATTCAGATACGCACCGTAGTTTGAATACGGCATTTCAAACACGAAATATTGAAAAAACGTACCATGTATTGGTGTATGGGAGGGTTACCGAGCCTTCCTTTAGTGTTGACGCTCCCTTACGTGCCGACGGTGATGCGCTTCACCGTACCGTTATCGATGTGCGGCGGGGTAAAGAAGCTCTTACCCGCTTTACCGTACTTGAAACGTTTAAACAGTTTACCCTTTTAGAAGCTCGCCCCCTTACCGGAAGAACACATCAAATCCGCATACATCTTGCTCATGCCGGCTATCCCATCGTATGCGACCCGCTCTACGGAAATGCAAAGCCTATTTTCCTTTCTGCACTTAAACCAAAATGGCGGGGCGACCCCTATACTGAACAACCGTTACTCCGGCGGCTGGCACTGCATGCGTATACACTACAGTTCATGCATCCGCAGACTCATGCAGAACTTACGCTTACTGCCCCATACCAAAAAGATTTCAAAAGTATCATTCAGCAATTACGAAAACAATAAAGGTTCCTACGGACACAATAGACCTATTCGATAACGTAGGTATCGAATAGGTCAGTAAGTTTTAAGTTGTTGCAGGAAAACAACTTAAAACATCGTATTTTAAAGTAGCCTGAGGATGTCATTACTGGTGGTAAAAAGTTGGGTGCTTATGGGATATATCCATAGCCTCATCTTTTGCTATTTACTGCCACAGATAAAAGTGATGGAGATGACGGATAAAAGATAATCCGCCAAAGAAAAATGCAGCGGTGCTTATAAGTATCGTTGTCCATGTACCCGTATACAAAAGTCCGCCATATCCACAGAGCATGACAAGAAGGTTTATTGCAGATTTACGGTAAAGAGGAATATCGCGGGAGATACCGGAAATTAGCACTGAAAGTACACAAAACAGTGCTGTAATACCGGTAAAAGTGAAAAAAATGTGCTGATAATGCTGAGAAAAAATATAATAACCGGTAGTATATGTTGTATTACAGGGAATTGTTTGTGCTAGTGCAGCAGAAATAAAACATAACAGGAATATAATTGGCATAGTATT
This sequence comes from Treponema sp., assembly GCA_052173475.1. Taxonomy (GTDB): domain Bacteria; phylum Spirochaetota; class Spirochaetia; order Treponematales; family Treponemataceae; genus Treponema. The sequence goes on along the minus strand of JBQMYN010000016.1, from coordinate 4,102 downwards.
CCGTGTAAATACTTTATGGGTAAATAAACTTGCGGTTAGCAGCGATAAGAGAGAAAAAAACCGGAAAAAAAAGACCGTACGTGTAATTGGTAATATTGTGATAAGTGTTATGGGATAGATGTATGAAAGCGGAAAAAACAGCCGAAGCGATTCAAATGCAACAGCGAAAACAAACAACGCAAAAAAAGACACCTCAATCGCATGGGTTTTTTCAAAAAGAAAAAATAATGAGAGTAACAATACCAGTGTAATAGGTGCAAATACGAGTGTACCGAATGTAACCGCATCATTATTATATGTTGGGAGGCTTATTGCTCCCAAATGAATGATACTGTTTTCAGGAAGAGGCAGATGCCCAATAGTATTAGTAATATATAAAATAATAGTACATAAAAGACTTGCTAAAAAAAGTATAGCGGATAATATAATACTTGTGATGAGAATTTTATTACGGTTGACAATCGTCATATCATAAAAGTATATATCGAAATAGATTATTTGTCAAATCATATACAAGCGGGCTGCTGAGCTGCGGCTTGGTTTTTAAGGGCTGAATAGCTGTACGTTGCTTTTATTCATTCACCCGACTTCCGCAAGCAAAAAAAGCACAATTAGTACCGTAAAATCGTCAGTTCGCTATAAATTGTAGCTGACGGATTATAGTATTTTATGATATACTCCGTATTATGCAAGCATTGGAACTATCTGCCGACTTGATTAATCAAGCAAAAACCTTTTTACCGCAAACATCATTTTTTTCCGGTTGGACAAATGAGGAATTAGATGAAATTATGCCGCATACTCAAATTGTTACGTTTGAAAACGGCGGCACAATTTTTACACCAGAAGAAAACGGCTCCCGCATTTATCTGCTCTTACATGGCAGTGTGGAAATTTTTTCACCTGATAAAAAGAGTCTTCTTGCAGCGTTTGTTTCCGGTGAATTGTTTGGAGAAATTGCTCTTTTAACCAGAAAACCGCACGACGCTTTTGCGATTGCACATAAAGAGGCTTGTTTACTTGAATTTCCAAAAGACGGGCTGCCGCTTGAAACGGTTTTTAATGATAAACCGCGTATATTAGCGCATCTGTTTCAATCGCTGCTCATTTTTACTGCACAAAGAACACGGGCAGCGAATATGCTGATAAAAGAAAATTCTCCTGTAGTGCAAGAATTACGCAATCAAGTATATAATGATAAACTGTCGGGCTTATTTAACCGTACCTATCTGGAAGAATATTTTTCAGAGTTTTGTAAAAATCCGTTTGCGCTTATTATGTTCAAACCGGATAATTTTAAGTATATCAATGATACCTATGGACATGAAGTAGGCGATACCGCATTAGTTGCGATTGCCGCTCACTTAAAAAAAACTTTTTCAGACAGCTGTATTTTAGCACGCTACGAAGGTAATGAATACGCATTGATAACGCATACGCATACTGACAAAGAAACAGCGCGCTCCTTTGCAGAAACGGTAAAAAAAGAGTTTGAAACCTTAGACCTTTCCCGTCTTTTTAATGGAGAAAACATATTTTTAAGTATTAGCGTGGGTGTCGTTCTCTATCCTGTACATGGGAAAACATACAAAGATATTGTAACGCTGTGTTCCGGCATACCGCTGACCGGCAGACAGCGGGGCGGTTCTATGATCTTATTTCCGGAGGAACTTTAATGCTTGAATCAAAACAGCGATGGCTGGCAGTATTACAGAAAACCAGTATTTTTTCTCATCTTACCGCCGAGCAAATGGCAGTTGTATTATCCGCTCTTTTTTACTGTGAGGTGGAAGCCGGTCAAACCTTGGTATATGAAGGAGAAATAGGATCAGAACTGTATATTATTGTTGAAGGAGCTATTTCAATTACCGTAAAGTCAAGCGATGAAATGATTGAACTTGGACGGCTAAAATCGGGAGATTTTTTTGGCGAAATGTCTCTTTTAGAGCAAACTGCTCGCTCCGCAACATGTACGGCAGTTGAAAATACTGTTTGTTTTATGCTTAAAGCTCGGGATTTTTCTCAGATTATTGTAAATGATCCTGTAGTTGCCGTTTCTATTTTGCAGCAAATGCTTTCTAGTACCGTTACCCGATTATTAAAAACAAACAGCTTTCTTACACAGGTTATTCAATGGGGAGATGAAGCTAAAAAACGCGCTATTACCGATTCCTTTACCGGTCTTTTTAACCGCAGATACCTCGATGAAAATATTGAAAAACTTATCAGTCATCATAGCGGTGAACACGGGATTAATTTTGCGATGGTTGATGTGGATAAGTTCGGTACGCTAAATAAAATATATGGCAGCGTATTTTGTGATACCATTCTTTTGGCTATTGCAGAGGTATTCAAAACACATATAACAGGCGATAACCTTGTAATTCGGTATGGCGGTGATGAATTTTGCTTTATCATTTACAGTGATTTACAAACTGCTCAGCAGCTTTGTACTGCTGTCTGCCAAAGTGTTCATGCGCTGAGGTTTGATGCACACCCCGACCTTGCGGTTTCGTGTTCTATTGGCTTAGCTGCTGCAAAACCGGAAGAGAGTACGCAAGAATTGTTGAAACATGCTGATGAAGTTCTCTACAAGGCGAAAGATCAAGGGCGAAACCGAGTTTGCAGTGAGTAAGGGCGTGTAAAATCTTTGATTTCATCTAGGGATGCCGTTGCCGGCGGCGAAAATTGGTTGCTTATGCCATCCATATCAGCTATGCTGATATGGCCTCTTCTAAAAATCTAACCGAGTTTTTAGAGGTGCCTTAGAATCTTCGGCAAGAGTCTTGTGCAAAGATTTCGGAATGCGGAGCTTAAATTGACCGGAATAAGAATCCGCACTTTCAGGTTCTGCAATTCGCTTTAGCAGATAGGGGATGTCATTGCAATGTGTTTCTGTTTTACGTGACAAAAGTTTTATGTATAGTAGACCTGTTTGATAACTTTGTTGCCGCTCAGGTTGAATACTTGCCGGTAAACCGTTTCAGAGCCTTTTAATTTTGTATCGCAGTTTCTGTAATCAGTAAATTCATTCCTTTTCTACGGCTTGCCTGCCGAATTTTTCCGCAGATGGCTGTTCTTCTGTGTAGTCAAAAAAACTCTTTATTCCCCCTTGATGAAGCTGCCCTTTTGTCTTGGAGACTGCTGCTTAGCCCTTGAAATCATACAAAAACTGTTTTTTTATAAAAAAAAGTGCATTTTTTTTGACTTTTTTTGCATTTTTTGCCTTTTACCTCTTGACATTCTTGGGGGGGGGGGGGTATACTGCTTCTAAGCTAAATCCTCTTTACGGATTGAGCAATCCTAATGGGTAATAAGAACCCGTTGGGGAATTTTTATGGAGGCGTATATGAACATGAAACTGAGTTCGCGTATTATTGCCGGTTTGAGTATGGCTGCATTGTTGTTAGTGTCAGCAGCTTGTAAACAGGCAAATAGTGTGGATGCACAAAAAAAAGGCAGCACTAAAGCTGCATTGAGCATTGTTGATGCGCAGATTGCACAAATTACCGTTGATGGTACAGCTGTAACAGGGTCTAAGGGTGCGTACACTGTAGAGTTGGATACTAGCAAATTTGATGGTCTTAGCGCAAGTAATGTTGCAAGTAAAGTTGTAATCGGTGCTGAAGCAATCAGCGGTATATTGAACAATGATCCGATAGCAGATGTTTTTGCAGTTACTTTAGCAGCGAAAGGAGCGAATAAGATAGTTACTATCGATCTTAAAGATGGTAACAAAGGTAAGGAAAAATACTCCTTTAGTCCTGTTGCTATCACAGTAACGAAAGCAGCGGTAAGCAAGCCTGCATTGACTGTTGTTGATGCACAGATTGCAAAAATTACCGTTGATAGCGTAGCGGTAACAGGGTCTAATGGTACGTATACTGTAGAGTTGGATACTAGCAAATTTGATGGTCTTAGCGCAAGTAATGTTGCAAGTAAAGTTGTAATCGGTGCTGAAGCAATCAGCGGTATATTGAACAATGATCCGATAGCAGATGTTTTTGCAGTTACTTTAGCAGCGAAAGGAGCGAATAAGATAGTTACTATCGATCTTAAAGATGGTAACAAAGGTAAGGAAAAATACTCCTTTAGTCCTGTT
>JBQMYN010000015.1:0-32602 GCA_052173475.1 Treponema sp. | reverse complement strand
GTGATGATGGTAGTCAAGTAACCCACGGTGATTCTGCAAAAACAGTAACTATCAGCCTTAAGTTTACAAAAGGTGATAAACATAGCGAAGTTAAAATTGCAACTTTCACTGTAGAAAAAAAATAATAACGTTTCAGTAATAACCGTGGGGGTGTCCCAAAAGCTGGTTACTTTCGGGACACCGACATCAGCACAGCTGATAACGAGTTTAAAATTAAGTGTCTTAAATCTATGTAAAAATAAAGGGGAGAACCTCTAAAAACCTCAGTTTTTTTAGAGATGTTCAGACATAAAATCTATAAAAATTGCCGGATTGCACGCATAATCATAACGTAAAAATGCCGTAATACTCACGGCCGTCTCCATAGGTTATGATTATGTATGAGGGTTGTGCAGTATGCCTCTGTATCATCCCGCCTGTGCAAGTCCGGTTTTTGCTTTTCTATTATTGCTAGAAGATAGGGGACTGTCCAAAAACCGTATTGGCTTTTTTCTGTAAAGAAATGGTTGATTTATCCGTATTGGCGGATTGCGAAGCAGTTTTTGGAGGTGAGCTTTGCTCACCTGTTTCCTCAGATTGAGATGCACTGTTGGGGTGAAAAATCAACAGCACGTATCACAAAATGGCTGCAAAGCGCGCTGCAAAATACCGTGCATCTGTGCGATTGCAATACCGTAGTTGACAATCGGTACTCTTGCAGTAACTGCCCGCTGTATACGGTTTTTCATTTCTGATTCATTTAGCATACAACCGCCGCAATGGATAACCAGCCGGTACGGAGAGAGGTCTTGGGGAAAATCTCCTCCTGAGGTAAATGTATATGCCGGCTGTGCACCCGAATACGCTGTAATCCATTGCGGAAGTTTCACAGTACCTATATCATTGCATTGACGGTGATGCGTACAGCCTTCCGAGATGAGTACCTTATCCCCATCTTGCAAAGCCTTAAGTTGTTCTGCGCCTTCAACTAATGTATTAAGCATTCCTTTATATCGTGCCATTAAAATGGAAAATGAGGTAAGCGGAATACTTTCCGGAATTACAGCGGCGGCGGTTTTAAAAACTTGCGAATCGGTAATAACCAGCGCAGGTTTTTCTGCAAGTGCAGACAGCATCCGTGTCAGCTCGCTATCACGGCACGCGGTAACCATACAGCCTGAATCAAGAAGCTCGCGCATAACCATCTGCTGCGGCAAAATCAGCCGCCCTTTCGGCGCTGCCTCATCAAGGGGAATAACCAGTATAACCAGCTGATTAGGTTTGAGAATATCCGCAACAATCGGTTTGCTCTGTTTACGGTTTTTTGCAACTGCTCCGAGCATTTCTTTGAGAGTGCTGATATTCAAACCGGTTTTTGCGCTGACAAACACTTCATTTTTGCCGGCTGGCATCGCAGCAGTTACTAAATCGTACTTATTATAAGCGATGATGTGTACAATATTCCGCTCTTTTAAAACCGCAAGCAGCCGGCGGTCTGCGGCATCAAGTCCTGCTTCAGCGTCCGCTACCAGCACGGCAATATCCGTCTTCGCCAGCATTTCTTGAGTTTTTTGTATCCGCATTCTGCCGAGTTCACTTTCATCATCAAAACCCGGCGTATCTATAATCACAACAGGACCGAGCGGCAAAAGTTCCATCGTCTTTCGTACCGGATCGGTGGTAGTTCCCCGGACTTGCGAAACAAGCGACATCTTTTGACCGGTAATAGCATTAACCAAAGAGGATTTACCGGTATTACATTTACCGAAAAACACAATATGAAGCCGCTCGCCTTGCGGCATTGTTTGAAAACTCATCTTCTTTCCTTATTAAAGAGAACCTCTAAAAATGAAAATCGCGCCGATTATGATGTTTAATCGCTTCAATATTTTGCCGTGCTATTGTACGGATATTTTCCCGCGGAATACGTGCTAATTCTTGTTCAATAAGCTCGTACCCGATTCGGCGTGTATCAGCGGACGCATAATCTTCGATATATTCCGCTAGGGTCATCAATGCGTTCGGGTGGCAGCAGTTTAAAATCTGTCCGCTTTTACATAAGCTCATAAAACGGTCGCCGGTACGTCCTTCACGGTAACAGGCGGTGCAAAAAGACGGAATATAGTTACTGTTCATCAGCCACCGTACAACATCGTCCAGTGTACGCTGATCGGATACATCAAACTGCTCGGTATCATGTGGGCGTTCTGCGGTAGTATATCCGCCGACCGTTGTACGTGAACCTCCGCTGATTTGAGAAACACCTAAAGTCAGGAGTTTTTTCCGCACTGCTTCATTTTCACGGGTGGAAATGATGAGTCCCGTATACGGAACGGCAAGACGGATACAGGCGGTTATCTTTGCAAAAGTATCATCGTCAATGCCATTATCAAAATCAGCAGGATTAACACCGTCCGCTTGTTTAATGCGCGGTACGCTAATGGTATGCGGTCCAACACCATAGACCGCTTCAAGATGTTCTGCATGCATCAGTAATCCTGCAAATTCATATTTATACCGTTCAAGACCGAAAAGTACCCCAATACCGACATCATCAATACCGCCGTCCATTGCCCGATCCGGTGCTTCGGTATGATAGTCGTAGTTATGCTTTGGTCCGCTTGGATGCAGTTTTTGATACGTTTCTTTATGATAGGTTTCCTGAAATAAAATATAGGTACCGATTTCCGCTTCGTGGAGTTTGCGGTAGTTTTCGGTGGTTGTTGCAGCAATGTTGACATTGACCCTGCGGATTGCGCCGTTTTTATGTTTTATCGAATAGATAGTTTTGATGCTTTCGAGAATGTACTCAATAGGATTATGCACTGGATCTTCACCGGCTTCCACAGCAAGCCGCTTATGTCCCATGTCTTGCAGAGCGATGACTTCTGCCTTAATTTCTTCTTGACTCAGCTTTTTGCGCGGAATACGGGTATTGCTGCGGTGATAAGGACAGTAGACACAGCCGTTGACACAGTAATTTGATAAATACAAGGGGGCAAAGATTACCACTCGGTTACCGTAATATGCTAACTTAATTTCATTAGCGATTTCATATATCCGGCTGATCTTTTCCGGTATTTCGCAGGCAAGCAGTACCGACGCTTCGCGGTGGGTTAAGCCTTGGCAGGTACAGCGGGAACCTGTACGTTTGGGACGGGCTTTTTCAAGGATTTGATCGATTAAAGCACTATCAGTTTTATGCGCTTCTGCATAGGCAATCGTCTCCAGAATTTCTTCATCACAGATGAAGTTTTCCGCATGTGATGATGCGGGATTGTAGTGTGTCATATACTCCTCTCTTTGAGTTGGATTACTCCTTCTCGTAGATTTTGTATTGTATGCCGAAGGGTTGTATACATCGCCCCGGCTGATAACCGTTTGATAGCCTGCGGAAAAAAGCTGTTCATCTAAGATTTTTTTGTTTTCCGCAGCTTCCGCGCCTGAGTGCGCCTTATTATTATAGAGTTCATATTTGTTACGGACATTCGGGGGCGATAAATTCGGCATTACCACATTTGCACCCGCTGCAATTCCCCTGATTCGTCCTTTGGGGTCAATCGTATCTAAGGCAGTTGTCGCAGGCAGCAGAATTACAGGATGAATTAACCGTATAATAGAAAGAAGATAGCAGGTTAAATCGGAAGTACCGGCAGGCTGTTCTTCAAACGGCGTATCACGGTGCGGAATGAAAGGACCTATGCCGCACATTTCGGGCTTAAATGTTTCGATAAACTTTAAATCCTGTGCAATCACTGCCGCTGTCTGATACGGCGAACCAACCATAAAGCCGCAGCCTGTTTGAAAGCCTATAGTACGCAGATCATGTAGGCAGCGCATTCTGTTATCGTAGGATAATTGAGCCGGATGCAGCCTCCCGTAGTGGGTTTTATCTGCTGTTTCGTGGCGCAGGAGATACCGGTCTGCACCCGCCTCGTAAAGCCGTTTATAGCTTTTAAAACTCCGCTCCCCTAACGAAAGGGTGATCGCACAGTCAGAAAAACGTTGTTTAAGCGTCCTAATGAGACGGCATAAAAAATCATCTGTAAAAAACCCGTCTTCTCCGCCTTGTAATACAAAGGTGCGGAATCCGAGCGCATACCCTGTTTCTGCACATCCGATAATGTCCGCTTCGGTTAAGCGGTAGCGTTCGCAGTGCTTGTTGCCTTTCCTAATACCGCAGTAAAAACAATCGTTTTTACAAAAATTGCTGATTTCGATAAGCCCGCGGATATACACCGTATTACCGTATATCTTTTTGCGTACCCTATCTGCCCTGTCCGCAAGCGTGCGCGCAGAAAGCTCCGTCCTTTCTGCTACTAAATATTCGTATTCCATCCGTGAAAGAGAATGGGTTTCTGCCAATTTGTCTATCAGGGCAGATATATTCATTCATCTTCACCGGAATCTATAACACTTGAATACGCTGTTTTAACACTAACTCCGCTTACATTACCTATCTTTCCTGCAAGGCTTGACAGGGTATCCTGAGGAGCGTTCAGTACCAGACAGATAATATTGATATTTTTTTTACGATAGGGTATTCCCATTCTCCCTATTACAAAGGAACTATATTCATGTAAAAGATCATTCAGCTTACTTACTGAATCGGCATTTTCAACGATGATGCTCATTACCGCAATTCTTGTATCCATAGAAAACCTCTTTGTAAGGAGTGTCTATACCTATTAGTGGGCACCTCTAAAAATCTAACCGAGTTTTTAGAGGTGCCCTAGTATAGCTGAAAATGTATAAAAAGGAAATACTTTGCCGGGAACGGGGCTGTCCTGAAAATAACCAACTTTTTGCCGTCGGCAATGACATCCCCATCTGCAAAGCTGATAATACTGCAAATTAAAATCAAGAAAACGAAGCTGTCCGGTTGCTTCCCAAAGGCGGTAAAAATGTGTATAGTCGCAGTATGACGCAATTTTTAGCACTTTGTGCAGTTGGGGCGGAAAGTATTCTATCCAATGAACTGAAACATACTCATTTTAAGCCGGAAAAGCGATTGCCCGGTCGTGTTTTTTTTTCTTCAGCAGTAAAAGAGCCTGATATTCTTGCTATGATGCGGGCAAACTTTTATCTGCGGACTGCTGATAGAATATATCTTGTAATGAAAGATTTTGATACTGATAATTTTGATTCTCTTTTTGATACTATTGCAGGCTTAAACTGGTCGTATTTTTTTCAAAAAGATTCAAAAATTACGATTGATAAGGTTCGGACATTCAAAAGCAGACTGTCTTCTGAGCATGCAGTGCAAAAAGCAGTGCACAAGGCTATTTGCAGTGCGTTGTGCAGGGCATGGAAGATGCAGATTTTGCCGGAAACAGGCAAAGCGTACACTGTCCGCATATATATCGAAAAGAATCATGCCTATGTGCTGTTGGATTTATCGGGAGAACCGCTGCACAGGCGGGGGTACCGGTTAAGTGGAGGGAGTGCTCCTATGCGGGAAACCCTTGCCGCAGTGCTGCTTCAGTGTATGCAGTGGAAGCGCAAATATCCGTTGCATGATGCTTTTTGCGGGTCGGGAACTATTCCTATAGAAGCGGCATGGTATGCATATAATATTCCGCCCGGTATTAACAGACGCTTCGCATTTGAAGATTTTACCTGCTTTCAAACAAAAGAGGCTGCTGAAATACTGGCAGCAGAGCGGAAAGCCGGAGCACTCAGTATTAGAACTGATTGTCTGGTACGTGTCAGCGGTTCAGATTCTGATGGCGAAGCGGTGCGGTTATCCCAAATCAATGCTGAAAGAGCCTGTATGCTTGCAGGAAGAGCATTGCAGCAAGCGGGGAAAGATAACCGCATTCCACGCCCGGAATTTATTCAAGCAGATTTTACCGAACTATCCGCCCCATACGTTGAAGGAGTGCTTTTATCAAATCCTCCTTATGGAGACAGACTCGGAGAGGAAGCGGAGGCTTTAGCCCTGTATGAACACATGACATGCTTGCCTCAGGAGTTTTTGCAGTGGAAACTTGGATTTATTACAGATAAACCGGCATTTGCTCGTATATTCAGCTGCAAAGGTATACATTTGAAACAACATCCGCTAAAAAGCGGGAATCTTGATACCTGTCTATACTCCTTTTTTCCTTATAAAAATTCAGATGTATGAGGTATGGATATTTTTATGCTGCTTCCGGTGAGATATTACGCTCAGCCCTTTTTCCTGTGGTTTAATCAAACAAGACTGCTGCACAGTACAATCGGTATACTGCTCATTTTCTGCACTGTGTGTTGCGGTGGCTCTGGCTCGTATGAGAACGTAGAGCTTTCTTCCCCAGTGCCGGCTGTCCATACCAATAGGATAGAAAAGCTCCCGCTAGTTGTAACCTTTGCCGGCGATTTAATGGCGCACACTGTTAATTTCAATATGAAAGATTATAGTGCAATATATACCGATATACAAAAAATACTCTATGACGATGATATAAGTTTTGTAAATGTTGAAACGCCGGTCTGTGATGAGCTGCCGCTTACCTCATATCCTAGTTTTAATGTACATACTTCATACTTACGTGCAGCCTTTAAGGGGGGCTTTGATGTATTTAGCTTTGCAAACAATCATACGAACGATAAAAATGTACGAGGTATCAATGGAACGCTTGCAGCGGTACGAACCCTGCAAGCTGAACAGCAGGCTGATGAGCAAACAAGAGAACGTCCTCCTTTGGCGTATTCTGGCTTAAAAGAAACCGAGCAAGAATCTATTGCTATCACAAAAATACACTATAAAAATTGGCATATTCTGTTTTGTGCAGTAACTGAATTGCTCAATTCCTATGATGCTTCAAAAGATCGGCTCTACTATAGTCAGCCGTCGGCAGAAGGACGGAAAGCATTGTGTGCTTTAATTGCCGCTGCACGGAAGAATAATCCCAGCGATCTTTTTGTGTTAAGCCTCCATTTAAATGAACCTGAATATGTCCGTACTGTTTCTACAGAAAAAAAGGAGTGGTTTAAGCAGTTAGGAGAGGCAGGTGTTGATATTATCTGGGCGCATCATCCGCACGTTATGCAGGAATGGGAAACCATTACGGTTGATCGCTCCTCTGCTCTTGCAGAGGCCGCAGCTCTTGCAGAGGCAGCTGCTCTTTCGGATGCAGCGGAGGTTGTACAAAATAGGGAGCTGCCCGATGCGGAGAAACCCAAAAAAGCCGCTGTTTTTTGTATGTATTCTATGGGCAATTTTATTTCAGGGCAGCGGTGGAAAGTACAGTATGAAAACCCTGCTTATTACCGTGAATATACCGGCGATGCAGTTATGCTGCAAGCAGTGTGTACGCATAATCAAAGCGGCATCTCGTTCCGTATTTCTCCTATTCTGATTACGCAATACAATGATCCGCTGCCGGTAGTAAAATTGTTTACCCCTGAATGGATAGAGTCGCTTGAACAAAAAGAAAAGCAGTATTTTAAAAAGCGTTTTGATCTTATGCATGAGTATTTACCGCTTAAAAAAGATATTGCAGAGCAGACTATTCCGAAGTATCAGTATTTACGCCGCCCAATTCCGCTCCGCAGCTAATATAGGGAACCTCTAAAAACTTTCATTTTTTAGAGGTTCACCTTAGATGTAATTTGCGATGTTTTAATTTAAGTCAATACTGTATAAAGACTTAAATTAAAACTCGTCGGGTACCTCTAAAAATCTAACCGAGTTTTTAGAGGTACCCTATAGTACGAATAGCAGTAGGCAGTTTTTGTATAGATTTGTATAGAATAGATGGGATGTCATTGCTGCAGGCACTGCCAGCGGCAGTGCCTGCAGCAAAAGTAACCGAGTTTTGGGACAGTGCCGTCAGCGTACTGGCGGGGTATCTCTTTTATAAGAATGCACCAGTGATTTCTATACACTATTTCTTTTTTCTGCTATACTTTTTTCACTTTCTACATAATAAGTCTGTTCCGAAACAGAAGTTTCCGAACAGACTTAATAAGGAACTGGGTATTTATGGCTGAAAACACTAAAATCACGCCTGAAGTATTTGAGAATTTACTGTATTTATCCCGTCTTGCGCCTGAGGACGGGAGTACGGAAGTACTTGCAGGTCAAGTAGAGCAAATTGTATCGTATTTTGATATTTTAAAAAAGTTTGATACGACAGATGAACAAGTCAAGACATACAGCGGAAATAAGGCTGTACCCCGCAGCGATTCTGTTCAAAGCGGGATAGGGCAGCCGGACCTTAAAAAGATGAGTAATGAGTATATGGATGGCTATTTCCGTGTTCCGAAAGTATTAGGGAGCGGGGTATAAGTATGGGTGATATTTGTAAAGCGACATTGTCGGAATTAAAAAAGCAGTTGGAAAACGGTTCAATTACGTCTGTTGAAATTGTACGCTCCTTAAAAGAGGCATATCGGCAAGATGCACAGTGTACGCAGCCGCTTCATGGTTTTATCGAGTTTTTTGATGATGCGGAACGTCTTGCCGCTCAAGCTGACGAAGCCCGTAAAGCCGGTACCGCAGACGGCAAACCCCTTTTAGGCTTGCCGTTTGCAGCAAAGGATAATATTTCTATACGCGGAAAGTTGTGTACCTGCTGTAGTGCTATTTTAGACTCCTATACCGCACCATATAATGCAACAGTCATTACTAAGCTGACCAATGCGGGAGCAATTCCTATTGGAAGAACGAATATGGATGAGTTTGCCATGGGATCGTCCACAGAATACTCTGTCTACGGACCATCGCGTAATCCTGTTGACCGATCGCTTACTCCCGGCGGCAGTTCAGGCGGTTCTGCCGCGGTGGTTGCGGGCTTTCAGGCACCGTTTGCACTCGGCACGGAAACCGGCGGTTCAGTACGGCTGCCTGCTTCCTACTGCGGAATTTACGGGCTTAAGCCGACTTACGGCGCAATAAGCCGGTACGGTGTCGTTGCGTTCGGCTCATCACTGGATCAAGTGGGGCTGTTTTCCCGCTGTGTGGATGATATTGGGCTGGTGTTATCTGTTGCCGGCGGGAAAGACAGCCGCGACGGTACAAGTGCCGATACTGACTTTTCCGGCTGCCGCACGCTTATGCCGTTTACTGATACAGAACTGCGGCAACTCCGGATTGCAGTTCCTGAAGAATTTATCCGTGCTACGGGGCTTGATCCTGAGGTGGCAGGGGTGTTTGAAAAAATGTGCGCCTTGTTCCGTGAAAAGGGTATACTGCTGGAAACCGTTTCTTTACCGGTATTGGAGGCATCAATTCCTGCCTATTATGTTATTGCGCTTTCCGAAGCGGCAAGCAATCTTTCACGCTTTGACGGCATACGGTACGGTTTACGCAAGGATATGGGAAAGGGCTATGATGAGCTGTATACGGCAACCCGTTCGGAAGGTTTCGGTCAGGAAGTAAAGCGGCGTATCATTATAGGGAACTATGTACTTTCGCACCATTTTTCGGGTGATTGCTATGAAAAAAGTCTTCGAGTCCGCTCCCGCATGGAACAAGAAATAGGAAACGCCTTGCAAAACTATGATTTTATTTTTTGTCCTACGGCTCCAGCACCGGCATTCCGGCTGGGTGAACGGGTAAATGATCCATTAGCAATGTATCTTTCCGATTTATTTACTACCTTTGTTAATCTTGCGCATATCCCGTCGCTATCCATTCCGGCAGGTCGTGCAAAAGATGGTAGACCAATCGGTATGCAAATTGCAGGCGCACAATTCACCGAAGAAAAAATTATGCGCTTGGCAAAAACCTTGGAGGCATGCGGACTATGAGTTCAGAATTAGAGTATGAAGTGATCATCGGCTGTGAAATTCACTGCCAGCTTTTAACAAAAACAAAAGCATTCTGCGCCTGCGAGAACCGCTACGGCGGAATGCCGAACTCCCGTGTTTGCCCTGTCTGTCTTGGATTGCCCGGTGCTTTACCGGTTATCAGCGATGAGTATGTACGGCTTGGTATAAAAGCAGGGTTTGCACTGGGCTGTACGATTAACCGGTTCAGCAAGTTTGATCGCAAGCACTATTATTATCCCGATTTAGTTAAAGGCTATCAAATCACGCAATTTGATAAGCCCATTTGCGAAAATGGAAAAGTTGAACTGAATATGGCAGCCCCCAATGAACCGCCTCAGCTCCGTACTATCCGCATTGAGCGTATTCATTTGGAAGAAGATGCCGGAAAAAGTTTGCATATTGAAGGTCGCCATAGTTATGTGGATTATAACCGCTGCGGTGTTCCTCTCATCGAAATTGTTTCTAAACCTGATATGAAAACTCCGGCAGAAGCAGCGGTCTATATGCAAACAATCCGCGAAATTTTAAAATTTACCGGTGTAACCGATGGTAATCTTGAAGAAGGTGCAATGCGCTGCGATGCTAACATCAACTTAAAGATTTTTGAAGATGGCAAAGAGTACCGCACACCTATTTCAGAAGTAAAAAATATGAATTCATTTAAAGCGGTACGGGATGCCTGCTCGTATGAAATCACCCGTCAGCTGGAAGAATTTAAAACAGATCGGCAAGTGTATGTTGAAGGTTTTAAGCGCACAATGGGCTGGGATGAAGCGAGCGGGAAAACCGTTATTCAACGTACAAAAAATTCCTGCGTTGACTACCGTTTTATGCCTGAACCCGATATTCGTCCTGTAGTATTAACTGAAGCGTATATTGACGAAGTGTGCCATACTGTTGGAGAATTGCCGGCAGCAAAGCGGGAACGGTTTAAAAAGGAGTATCATCTGTCTGAGTTTGACGTACAAACGCTTACTTCAGAGAAAAAACTTGCTGAATGGTTTGAACAAGCTGCTGTCAAAGCAAAAGACGGCAAAAAGGCTGCAAACTGGATATTGGCGGAAGTGCTTGCGGTGCTGAATGAAGGCAATGTAGGTCTTGATGATTTGTTGATTACGCCTGATCATATTGCTGAGTTAGTCAATGCGCTCGAAGCTCAGACTATTACCAGCAAGCAGGCAAAAGATGTTTTTGCGGAAATGTTGGAAACAGGAGCGCATCCTGCAGAAATTATCGCGGCAAAGGGGCTTGCACAAGTCAGCGATGCTGCACTTATTGAGCAATTAGTTGATGAAGTATTTGCGGAAAATACGCAAGCACTAACTGATTGGAAAAATGGAAAAACGAATGTTGCGGGCTGGCTGATGGGGCAGGTAATGAAAAAATCAAAAGGAAAGGCGAACCCCAATCAGGCAACGCAATTTGTTCAAGCAAAATTGCAAAAACTAGTGTAGAACGCATACGCCTGACAATGCAACCTGTTCCAAAACGTCTGTTTCTGAGCAGGCTGCTTTGAAACGCGATGTTTAAAATTAAGTTATTGCAGGGCATCTCTAAAAATCTCTATCTAAGTTTTTTGCAGATGTCCTTTACATCACAAAAAGAGGTGAGCTATGGCAATAAATTGCGGTATTGTCGGATTGCCGAATGTAGGAAAGTCAACTATTTTTTCCGCGTTGACGCGGGCACCTGCAGAAGCGGCAAACTATCCGTTTTGTACTATCAATCCGAATGTTGGTATTGTTGATTTACCCGATGAGCGGCTTGACTATTTAGCTAATCATTTTCAACCGAAAAAAAGAATTCCTGCAGCAGTAGAGTTTGTTGATATTGCCGGTCTGGTAAAGGGAGCTTCAAAAGGAGAAGGGCTTGGCAATCAATTTCTTTCGCATATCAGGGAAGTGGGTGTTATTGCGCACGTTGTCCGCTGCTTTGATGATCCCGATATTGTTCATGTTAATAATCGTATTGATCCGGTATCGGATATTGAAACAATCAATATCGAACTTGCCTTAGCAGACCTTGTCTCTTTGGAAAAACGCGCAGAGCGGGCAGAAAAGGCAACCCGTATGGGAAAAGAAATGCAAAAAGAAGCAGCTATTGCCTTTAGTGCCATCAATAAGATAAAGCCTCTTTTGCAGGAAGGTAAGGGTGCCCGTATGGCAGACCTTACTGATGAAGAGCGGGCAGTGATCTATGATACGCATCTTATCACTATGAAACCGCAGCTGTATGTGTGCAATGTTGATGAAGAGGGAATCCGCAATGGAAATGCGTATATCGAAGCAGTAAAAAACATTGCAGCACGAGAGGGGGCTGATACCGTTGTTATTTGCGGAAAGTTTGAAGCGGAACTTGCTGATATAGAAGATACTGAAGAGCGGGCGGCGTTCTTAGAAGAAATAGGCTTAAAGGTTTCGGGTCTCAGTGTGTTAGCCAATGCTGCTTACCGCTTAATCGGGTTACGGACGTTTTTTACTGCCGGAGAAGATGAATGCAGGGCATGGACTATTCATGCAGGCGATACTGCGCCCAAGGCGGCTGGTGTTATTCATACGGATTTTGAACGAGGTTTTATCAAAGCAGAAGTATATAGCTTTGATGACTTTGTAAAATACGGTTCTGAGCAGAAAATAAAAGAAGCAGGACGTTACCGGCAGGAAGGAAAAGAATACGTTGTACAAGACGGAGATGTGATTTTTTTCAAATTTAATGTATAAGGGCTTCGCTAAGGAGAAGAGTTTATGATAGCAAAAAAAACGGAACGTCCGGTAACAATCTGGGCATATCTTGCATACGGGGCAGGAGACCTGTACGGCGGTGGTACATTTTTCTTGGTAACAACATTTTGTATGTACTATCTGGTGAATGTAGTAGGACTGCATCCCTTTGTTGCCGGCTTAGTTCCTGCTATCGGTAATGTATGGGATGCCATATCGGATCCGCTCATGGGGTATATTGCTGATAATACACCCCAGAACAGGTTTGGGAAACGGAGAGTCTGGTTTTTAATTTCTATTGTTCCTATTGCTGTTAGTTTTATATTGATTTGGTTTCCGGTGAGTATTGCAAGCGAAAGGGGCAGATTCATTTTTTACCTTTGCGCATATCTATTCTTTTTTACTGCTGCAACCGTTGCATATATCCCCTATGCAGCACTCAGTGCGGAAATGACTCATGATTTTGCGGAGCGGAATAAGTTAAACACATTCCGCATTATGTTTTCATTTATTTCTACCCTGACAGCAGGATTGGCAGCCCAACCGATTATTGATGCGTATAACGGCAGCAAATATGGCTATTTTGTGATGAGTATTGTCTTTGCCTTATTTTTCGCGCTGCCGTGGATAACCTTATATCTTGGTACATGGGAGCTACCTGCTGCGCCGCAGCCTAAACAAAAAGCCCGCTCGTTTTTCTTGAATTTTTTATTTCTTTTCCGGAATAAATCATGCCGTTTGCATATTGCTATGTATGTGTGTTCTTATGGCGCACTTGATATTTTTATGTCGTTAGTGCTGTTTTATTTTGTTGATTATCTGGGGAAAAGTTCATTTTTTATTATTGCACAAGGTTCACTGCTTATTACCATGATGCTGGTACTGCCGCTGTATAATAAACTTGCAACTAAAAAAGGACATGGCGCAGCATATTTAACGGGATTAACCCTTTTTGTTGCCGGTCTTATTTTGATGAGTTTTCATCGTCCTGATACATCAAATGTCTTACTTATTTTAAATGTGATTATGATGGGAGCAGGTATTGCCGGCGGTAATCTTATACCGCATCAGCTACTGCCCTTTATTTCGGATATTGATCGGCTTATTACCGGACAAAATAGAGCAGGTACTTACTCAGCCGCTATGTCATTAACCAGAAAACTCTTTTTAGGTGTTGTAATTATGACAGTTATCGGATCGGTTCTTTCGGGGATTGGGTATAAAAATCCTGTTCCCTCAATTCTGACCGATAGTCAATTTCAGGAAGGTGTTACGCTCTGCACTGCGCATGGAAAGGATGCTGCTGTTCTCCGCAGGTTTTATACGCAGTATTCAGATGGAAATTGGCACTTACGGTATATCAGCCAAGATACTGATGTTATTATCCGTACAATTCACAAGAAACAATTGAAAAAAAATGCAAATCCGGAATACGCCTTGTTCTTTGAACAGCATAAAACCTTTGAACATATCCCTTCCGCCATTTTTGAAGAGTATATACTTGGATCACTGAATATGAAAGACTATCAAGATGCAGAGCGGGCATTTTTTCTTGAATGTGTGTATCAAAAAGAGACCGATGAGCAAACTGGCGGGTATACCGATCAGCAAACTGGCGGGTATACCGATGAGCAAACTGGCGGGTATACCGATCAGCAAACGGACCGGTATACCTATCAGTATGTAAAAACTCCCGCTTCCGATGTTGTGTCAAAAGATGATTTGTATGATTTGAAAGTGCTGTTAGATAGTATTACCTTTAGCTATCAGGGGCTTGGTACGGTGCAAAAACCGCAGCAAAAAGCCTATACTTTAAAAGGGGTACGCTTAGCATTTATTTTCTTGCCATTGGTTATGCTGTGTTTGGGAATACTATTTGCCTCGCAGTTTAAAGTAACGCCTGAAACACATGCTGTAATTATTGCAGAAGCGCAGCGGCTTGATGACGGCGGCAGTAAGGCAGCTGTAGACCCTGAAACAAAACGCATTTGTGAGCTGTTGACCGGCTTACCCTATGAAAAACTGAGGAGCTAGAAGAGGTGGGAAGAATACGCTACAGCGTCTTACAGGTTGCTATTTTGTAGGGAACCTCTAAAAACGGAAGTTTTTAGAGGTTCCCTTTAATGTAGTGTAGGTGTATAGACAGGTGAATGTTGCTATGCTATATGCAAATATCGTAAAAATACCGCCTAATACTGAAAACGTATTATAAAGACCATGTAAAAGTATCGGTAGAAGCACGAAAGAGAGCCGCTTTGCCGCCTGATGATCCGAAGCTCTGTGTGTTTTGTACCAGAAAGTGCAATAAAATGAGGCAATGCCTCCATGCAATGCCGTTGCTGATACCATCCTGTATGGTAAGATGCTGCTATCGCGTATAGTATATGAAAGCGTTTCAAATCCGCCGAATGATAACCCAAAAAAAAGGGCGTATACTAAACACATACTGTACAATGTTATGCCGGAGGATTCCGGCAGCTGCAAACGTACCTGCTGGTGTTTCGCAGTGCGCTGCATTATAGGGATACTGCCGTAATATCCGGCAATGGCAGAAAACACAAGCAGCTTAACACTTTCTTCCGTAACTGCCGCTATCCAGCAGGGCAGAAGACTTCTCCCCGGTGCCGTCTGTGCTTCGGGATAGTATGGTAAAAAAAAGCCGGCTTCTAGTATGCTGCAAAGAAATACGGTAACAGCAGCCGCAATAGCAAACACAAAAAGCGGAAATACTGGAATCTTTTTGTGTATAATCAATCCGGCTGGAATGCACAAGGGGCAAAAGACAATCAGCATAAGAACAATAAGCTGCATACTATACCTATCGGCACTTGAGGTCTGTTCAATAACTCCGTTGTCGAACAGGCTGATTATACAGGCAGAAAATACACTCAGCCCGAAAAATCACTGTAAATACGCAGACAGCCTCATAATTTTTATCTGATAGCTGTATATCATCTTTCTATTGCTTGACATAGTAGATGTATTCTGATTGTATACAATGTTATGATAAAGCTATGTCATTTACATAAACGCTATGGCGAACTCAATGCAGTAGATGATATCAGTCTTGAAATTCCCTCTAATACCATTTTTGGTATTATCGGAAAAAGCGGAGCAGGGAAATCGACATTGGTAAGATTGATAAGTTTACTTGAAAAAGCCGATTCAGGCGAGGTATATTACGGCGGAAAGCGCGTCGACTTGCTTTCCGGGGCGCAGTTGCGTGCTCAAAGAAAAAAGATAGGTATGATTTTTCAGAATTTCAACTTATTTTCATCGCGGACAGCAGCAGGGAATGTTGCCTATCCGCTTGAAATTGCAGGAGTGTCCAAAAAAGAAATTGCTGCAAAAGTGGAACAAATGCTTGCGCTGGTTGGACTTGAAGGGAGAGGACGCGATCGGGTAAGTACCCTGTCGGGAGGGCAAAAACAACGGGTCGCGATAGCCCGTGCGCTGGCAGTATCTCCTGATATTTTATTCTGTGATGAAGCAACGAGTGCTCTTGATCCGCAAACCACCCATTCAATCTTGGAGCTGCTAAAAAAGCTGCAAAAAGATATGCATTTAAGTGTTGTAATGATAACGCACCAAATGGAAGTTGTGAGGGATTGCTGTAATGCGGTTGCAGTGATTGATAATGGTCGTATTGCGGAAGCCGGCAGTGTGCAGGAAATATTTTCACATCCGCATTCCGCAGTTACAAAAGATTTTTTGCTCCATATCAATCTTTTAAATCCGGAAGATAGCCGGATTATCCGATGGGCAAAGCATGAGGGGGCATATACGCTTCGGTTTACCGGTGAACTTACGCGTGAACCTGTTTTAAGTAGAATCGCACGGGATTACAATATTGAAGTAAATATTTGTGCAGGCGGAATGCAAACGGTTGGTGAAACAGTTATCGGTACTCTTTTTGTTGATATTATAGGCAGTCCAGAAGACAAGCAAAAAGCCTTTGCATATTTAAATGCAAACGGCATTAACGTTGAGGAAACACAATTATGAGTGCATTTTCTACTCTTTTACAGTTAGTAGGAGCGGCAACCCTCCAGACCCTTTCAATGGTATTTTTTTCTACTGTATTTTCAGTATTACTTGGTGCTCCGTTGGGAGTTTTGCTGTGTATTACCGCTGAAGATAATTTACTCCCCAAGCCGATTTTCAATCAAATTATCAGCCGATCCGTCAATATTCTCCGTTCATTCCCCTTTATCATTTTGATGATTGTGCTGTTTCCCGTATCCCGTATGATTATTGGAAAAAGTATCGGCACAACAGCGGCTATCGTGCCGCTTTCAATAGCGGCAGCTCCCTTTGTTGCACGGATAATAGAAACAGCACTGTTGGAAGTTGACCGCGGGGTCATTCAAGCAGCAACTGCGATGGGGTCTTCAGTTTGGGAAATTATTTTTAAGGTGCTTATTCCTGAAGCATTGCCATCGCTTATTGCAGGCATTACGCTTACGGTTATCAATCTTATCGGCTATTCAGCGATGGCAGGAGCGATCGGCGGCGGCGGTTTAGGCGATCTTGCTATTCGGTATGGGTATCAACGCTTCCGCAGCGATATTATGCTTGCAGCAGTTGTTGTAATACTGATTATGGTCGAGGTGATTCAGATTGCCGGAACCCGAATGAGCAGTGCAGCTGCAAAAAAGCGCTAGTACAAAGTACCGCTCTTTTATTCGGATCATCAAGCCTGTCCGCTCTATCTTTTTGTTCCATAATGGAAGTTTTTAGCGGTTCCCTTTAGTTGCTAAAAAGATTATATTATGATATAGGAATCTCTAAAAACTCGATTAGATTTTTAGCGGTTCTTGATATAAAAAAACTCTATTCATTTTGATAGAGAGATATTATTGCTTATAGGAGTATAACATGAGAAAAAAAAAGACGGCTGTCGGATTGCTCGTAACCGGTACTTTTCTGGTTTTGATAGGCATCTTTGCTGCAAGTTGTAAACAGGCAGATACGCCATCGGCTCATAATTCAGGCAGTACGCAAGTGCCCAGCAGTCAAGAAAATGCGTATACTGTTATCTTTGCACCGGCTCAACACGGTAAACTTACCGCAAAAATAAAAGACGGAGCAGAGATTCAAAGCGGTAAAAAGGTTCCCAAAGGCACAACGGTTATCTTTACAGCGGAACCGGAAAAGGATTTTACTATTGAAAAATGGACAGGTGAGCTTGCTGCAACGGGTACTCAGGAGAGAACTGTACAGCTTGTAGTAACGAAAGATGTAACTGTCGGCGTTATCTTCAAAAGCAAGACAACGCAAACGCCCGGCAGTCAAGAAAATGAATGCACTGTTATCTTTGCACCGGCTCAACACGGTAAACTTACCGCAAAAATAAAAGACGGAGCAGAGATTCAAAGCGGTAAAAAGGTTCCCAAAGGCACAACGGTTATCTTTACAGCGGAACCGGAAAAGGATTTTACTATTGAAAAATGGACAGGTGAGCTTGCTGCAACGGGTACTCAGGAGAGAACTGTACAGCTTGTAGTAACGAAAGATGTAACTGTCGGCGTTATCTTCAAAAGCAAGACAACGCAAACGCCCGGCAGTCAAGAAAATGAATGTACTGTTACCTTGACTCCCCCTGAGTATGGTGTTCTGGATGCACATTTTGAAAACGGCACTGATATTGCCAGCGGTACAAAAGTGAAAAAAGGGACGGTTGTTATCTTTCGTGCATTGTCGAAGAACGGATTTCATATCAAAGAGTGGAAAGGTATACCGAATATCACCGATGCGAAAGCTGAGATTCAAAAAGTTACGGTAGAATCCGATATAACCGTTGCCGTTGTGTTTGAAGCATATCCGATTCCTGCCGGTAAAATGCGGATTATTTTTGGACACTCTATTACCTGTATAAATATAGGAATATCGCCTAGCAGTTATATAGCATCCGGCAGTGATGTTGCCGAAGATGCGAATTTACAGTTTACGTCCAGTGCCGAAGTTGAAGAATGGTTTATCAATGGCATGTCAAAATCGCATAGCAAAGAATTTAATTACAAACTTCAGAAGGCGGATGCACAAAACCGGATCATCACCGTAACCTACAAGGAAAAAGTAATACCGGTAATAGAATTTGATTCTGGAAAGGTACAGGTAAGTAAGCTGGAGCCTCCGAATAATCCTTCTATTCAAACAGGTACAAAAGTTCCCTACCATACTGGACTTTTGTTGACTGTAGTACCTAGTGCCGGTAAGACTGTAGACAAATGGACAATTAACGGCGTTGATAAAACAAATAAATTTGAACATGAAAGAACTAACTGCTATCGGTATACGGTAGATGCCGAGGATGTAAAAGACGGAAAATTAGCTTTTGAGTTTACCGAAAAAACGAGTACCATGGGTACTATTACCTTTAATGCTAATAAAATAGCGGTATACAAGAATGATGGAACTAAACAGGAAGAAATAATGTCTGGAACTGCAATTTGCGAAGGGCAAGCCCTCTCTTTTCTTTCCAAATTACCAGTTGGTACCGTAGTGGAGAAATGGAAGATTAACGGAACAGCGATTTCCGACAATCTTGATAAGCAATATATTGTTTCGTATAGTGTTAAAGCCGGTGATTTTGCTTCATCTGTGATGGCTGTTACTATAAACGAACGCTCTGCTGCACACGGGAAAATTAAACTTGGCGAAAATGTAACATGTACAAAGAGCAATTTTGTTACATCTACAGTAACACAGCTGAATACGGGGGATGCCGTTCAAGAAACCGATTATTTGGAAGTCGTTTCTTCTAAAGGCGGCCGCGGTACATGGAAAATAAACGACAAGGAATATACGGGAGTATTTCCTCCTGTGTCTACCGGTTCTTTTTTGGTGAAAAAAGAGTATTTTTCCGGTGATACATTAAAAATTGAATTTATAAGAAAATAATACTGACAGCCCCGGCGAGTTTAAAACGAGTGAACATGGGGCTGTCAATGTCGGTGTCCTGAAAGTAACCAACTTTTTGCCACCGGTATTGACAGCCCCAGACGCGGGGTACAATTACTGTGCCATCCGTATAATGCTTTCGGTAACCAGCTGCTTAAATAATGGTGCTGCTGCCTTACCTGCTTCTAATACTTCCTCTTCCGAAAGTAAGGTTTCACTAATACCGGCAGCAAGGTTCGAAATACATGAAATACCGCATATTTTCATTCCTGCATGGCGTGCGGCAACTGCTTCGACAGCTGTACTCATACCAACAGCATCTGCCCTCAATTTCGCAGCCAGCCTTACTTCCTCAGGTGTTTCATAGGCAGGTCCGGTAAACTGCAAATAGACACCGCGTTTAACAGGAATATGTAAATCTTTTGAGACAGCATAGATACAGTCCTGCAATTCCGGCGTATACACATGAGTCATATCAGGGAATCTGGCTCCGAGGCTTTTTAGATTTTGCCCAATCAAGGGTGAGGGAACAAAGCAGGTGATGTGATCGGTTAATACCATAAAATCTCCCGCTTTAAAATCTTTGTTTACTCCGCCGGCAGCATTGGTAAGAAACAATATCTCTGCTCCCATCAATTTCATTAAACGGATCGGCAGCACAACATCTGTCATCGGATAGCCCTCATAGAAATGAATTCTACCCTGCATGATTACGACCGGAACACTTCCTATTTTTGCAAATACAAATGCGCCTTTATGTCCGGGCGCAGTTGACAACGGGAAATTTTCAATAGAAGAGTAGGGAATAACGGTTTCCACTGCAACCTCATCTGCAAAACCGCCTAAACCGGAGCCGAGGACTAATGCAACACGGGGCTTAAATGGAACACGGGTTTCAATACTTTTAAAACAGCTTAACAATTTTTCTTCAACATTCATTATAGTACCTCACATTTTCTCATAGAGTGTTTGTATAATACCTGTTCATACCTTTTGTTCCGGAACAGGTCTAATAAACCGATTCACCGAAGTATACTATAGGGCGTTCATTGCACCTTAGAATCGCTTAAAAAATGCTCAACATCCACAAGCGCATTTATTTTTTGCGCAATGGTTTTTCCCTTTACCGTATTTTTTTTATCATAGTCAATGGCTGCATGATACAGATCGAGCAGCATCGTTGCTAAGATATTAAGATTAGGCTCCAGATTGATGAACGCCATATTCCGGTATACACGATCAGCACTTGTTGCTGTTTTTGTATTTGCCTCTGTCAGCGAATAAATATTAGGCAAAATATCCCGTTTTGCTAAATAAATAAACCGTGCCATCGCAATAATATCGTAATATAAATCATCAAGGTGAAATCCTTGCATGACAAAGTCTTCGGAATGTTCCGTCAGATCTATAATATGCCGCGCTAAATCAATATCTGAAAGTATTTGCGCAAATACCGGACGTAAAAACCGTGTCGCAATATTATCATTATAATGCCGCCCAATGCGGACTATTATCTCTCCAATCATTCTATCATCAACTAACATACAGTAATTATATAATAGTTTATCGTTTTTTACAAGTATAAAATATAAACGTGCCATTTATATGCTAACCGAGTTTGTACCGTTCCCTATATTAGGTGGCTGTCAATGCTGACGGCATGCTGACGGCAGTGATAGTCCCCGATCCCTCGTGTTAAGCAAAATGTTTTTTAGTTCTTCTTGTTTTTTTTCAGATTTCATGTGATACTTAAAGATATAGGCGGAATCCTCCGGCGTGGAACCGGAATTTTCTATGCTCAATACAAAAAGCCTGTTCGGAGATTTGTGCTTCCGAGCAGGTCTAAAAACTATATCAGAGAGGCGGAGTATGCTTATAGTAGGAAACGGAAGGCTTATCACACGGGATCAAAACAATCCTTTTATTGAAAATGGGGCAGTTTGTATAGAGGGAACACAGATAAAGGCAGTCGGCACTACAGCGGAGTTACAAAAACAATATCCGCAGGCAGCGTTTATTGATGCACATAAAGGCTGTATCATGCCTGCATTTATCAATACGCATCATCATATTTACAGTGCTTTTGCCCGAGGTATTGCACTGAATAATTACAGTCCAAAAAATTTTTTAGATATTCTTGACGGATTGTGGTGGACGCTCGATAATAATTTATTGCTGGAGGATACAAAATACAGTGCATATACAACATTGATTGACTGTATTAAAAACGGAGTAACCACAGTTTTTGATCATCATGCAAGTTATGGTCAGACAAAAGGCAGTTTATTTACCATTGCCGAAGTTGCGCAGGAGCTGGGGCTGCGGGTAAACTTGTGCTATGAAGTGTCCGATAGGAACGGTGAACAGAAAATGAAAGAGGCCGTAGCAGAAAATGCCGATTTTATCCGCGCATGTCAAAAAGATAAAAACCCAATGCAGGCAGCGATGATGGGCTTACATGCCTCCTTTACGCTTTCAGATAAAACGCTCGAATACTGTGCGGAAAATCTACCGGCAGGAACCGGCTATCATATTCACGTGGCAGAAGGGCTTGACGATGTATTTGATGCAGTGCGAAAGTATGGCAAGCGGGTAATTCACCGGCTGCATGATTTTAATATTCTTGGTGATAAAACCTTTACCGTGCATTGTATCCATATTAACCCGCAGGAAATGGAGTTGATACAGGCTTCCAACACGATGGTAGTGCATAATCCTGAATCTAACATGGGAAATGCTGTCGGCTGCCCGCCGGTACTGGAGTTGTTCAAACGGGGCATTCTAATCGGTCTCGGCACTGACGGCTATACCAGCGACATGACAGAATCATATAAGGTTGCGAATATTCTCCATAAACACAATACCTGCGATGCAACTGCTGCATGGACAGAAATTCCTGAAATGTTATTTACCAACAATGCAAAAATTGCTAACCGGTATTTTGACGATGAATTAGGCGTTTTAAAAGCGGGAGCAAGTGCCGATGTAATCGTTACCGACTATAATCCGCTTACTCCGCTTCATGCAGGAAATGTAAACGGGCATATTCTGTTCGGAATGACCGGAAAGCATACTGTAACCACCATTGCAGCCGGTAAGGTATTAATGAAAGACCGCAACCTGCTTGTTGCTGATGAAGAAACC
Source organism: Treponema sp. (assembly GCA_052173475.1). Lineage (GTDB taxonomy): Bacteria > Spirochaetota > Spirochaetia > Treponematales > Treponemataceae > Treponema. The sequence continues at coordinate 10,097 of JBQMYN010000015.1, read as the reverse complement.
GTATTTGCAAAAGCACGCGAGGTAAGCGGTGCTTTGTGGAAGAGAATAAACGGATAACGATTGAGAGGGTATTTGAAAAGCAACCGTATTTTTGACACCTTTGTGCCGCTTAGTGAGTATGCATAATAGACTTGTTCGGAAATTTCCGGTTCAGAATAAGCCTAATAAAAGCGGCAGTAGCAAAATTATTTTTATAGAAGGAGAATAGAGTATGAGCGATAGAATGAATCCTATCCCCTTTAAAAATCTTATGGAGTGGGTACACACTGAATACGCTGCCGAAGGGACTATTTTCGGTGTAAAAAAAATCTATAAAGCTGACCCGTCCAAGTATATGGAACTCTTTGGACAGCGGTTTGAAAATCCGCTTGGTCCTGCGGCAGGACCGCATACCCAGCTTGCACAGAATATCATTGCGGCTTATGCAGCAGGCTGCCGCTTTTTTGAGTTGAAAACAGTGCAAAAATTAGACGGGGAAGACTTACCGGTAGCAAAGCCCTGTATCAATGCAGCGGATGAATGTTATAATGTTGAATGGTCTACCGAATTGCGCGTTCCTCAAGCCTTTGAAGAATATGTAAAAGCATGGTTTGCCCTCAAGGTTATTTCGCAAGAATACGGTATGGGCAGCCCCGATGGTTTTATTTTCAACATGAGTGTCGGGTATGACCTCGACGGGATAAAAACTCCGAAAGTAGATGCCTTTATTGAAGGGATGCGGAATGCTTCAGGTACTCCGATATGGAAAGAATGTACAAATTATATTCTTGAAAATCTTGATCGCTATCCTACGGTAACAGAAGATTTTATAAAAAGCCTACCGGTACAGATTTGTACTTCCATTACCCTTTCTACCCTGCACGGCTGTCCGCCGGCAGAAATTGAACGTATCGCACGGTACCTTATTACAGAAAAACACCTGCACACCTATATCAAATGTAACCCAACACTCCTTGGGTATGAGTTTGCACGCAAGCGTATGGACGATATGGGCTACAGCTATGTGCAATTTGATGATCATCACTTTAATGCTGATTTGCAATTTTCAGATGCAGTACCCATGCTGCAGCGTCTTTTGGCAACCGCTGAAGAACGAAATCTGATGTTTGGAGTAAAGATAACCAATACATTTCCAGTAGACATTGCACACGGAGAACTTCCGGGGCAAGAAATGTATATGTCAGGACGTTCTTTATTTCCGCTTTCCATTGCAGTTGCACTCAAGCTCTCCGAAGTCTTTGATGGAAAATTGCGCATTTCGTACTCAGGTGGTGCAGACTACTTCAACATTGCATCTATTTTTGAAACAGGAATATGTCCCATCACCATTGCCACAACCATTCTTAAACCGGGCGGATATGCTCGCTGCGGTCAGCTCGTTGATATTCTCACTAAGCTGCCCTATCCGCAACAGCAAATAATTAACGTAGAAAAACTCCGTACACTTTCTACAAATGCTGTAACGAATAGCCGGCTTTGCAAATCGGTTAAACCGGTGCCGTTTAGAAAAATTCCGAAATCGGTGCCGCTTGTTGATTGTTTTGAAGCTCCGTGTATTTCAGGCTGTCCTATTCATCAAGATATTCCTGCATATATCCGTTTAACCGGCGAAAAAAAATATGCAGAAGCACTGCGCGTTATTACTGACAAAAATCCATTACCGTTTATTACCGGCACGATTTGTAACCACCGATGTATGACCGGCTGTACCCGTAATTTTTATGAAGATCATGTTCATATCCGCGCAATCAAACTGGAAGCGGCAGAATACGCACTTTCTGAGATTATGGACGAAGCAAAAAAACAGCCGCGTGCTCCGCAAATTCCGGTAAAAGCTGCCGTTATCGGTGCAGGTCCTGCCGGTTTAGCAGCAGCTTTTTTCTTAACTCGTGCAGGAGCGCAGGTTACCGTATTTGAAAAGAAAGAACAGGCTGGCGGTATTGTCCGGTTTGTTATTCCGGAATTTAGGATTCCCAGCAGTGCTATTCAGCATGATGCAGATTTAGCAGCCGTATTTGGTGCTTCCTTTGTCTACAACAGCGAGCAAACTTCAGTAGAATCGCTGAAACAGCAAGGCTTTACGCACGTAATTTTTGCAATCGGCGCATGGAAGCAAAGTGCATTCCGGCTGGCAAAAGGCGAGGCGATGAATGTCATTGAATTTCTCGAAACTGCAAAGCAAAAGCCGGAAAGTCTCTCCCTTGGGAAAAATGTTGTGATTATCGGAGCCGGAAACACTGCAATGGACGCTGCTCGGGTTGCAAAACGCACCGGCGGAGTTGAACATTCTTATATTGTATACCGCAGAACTAAACAGTTTATGCCTGCCGATGCGGAAGAATTGGAACTAGCTCTGGAAGACGGTGTTGAGTTTAAAGAATTGCTAAATCCCGTCTCCTACGAAAACGGAATTCTTCATTGCGAAAAAATGAAACTTGGTGCTGCCGGTGCAGACGGTAGACAAAAACCGGAACCCTCCGGCGAGTTTATCGATATTCCCGCTGATACGGTGATCGCATCTATCGGTGAAAAAATCGACACTGCACTATTCCAGAAAAACGGTATCGAAATTACTGAAAAAGGTGTTGCCCGCTTTGATCCGGCTACTTTTGAAACTAATGTTAAAGGGGTGTACGTTATCGGAGATTGTGCCGCCGGTCCTGCAACAGTGGTTCAAGCAATTGCTGATGCTTCCAAAGCAGCGGCAGCTGTTACCGCCTCTGTAACAAGCACTATAGCACCGCCGCGGTTTACTGCTCTGAACTACAACCCCGAAAAAAGTGCTGCGTACAAAAAGCGGGCAATTTTGCGTCCATTGCAGCTTGCATCAGGCGGTATTCACGAAGAAACAAAACGCTGTTTGGAATGTTCAACAGTGTGCGAATCCTGTGTTGATGTGTGTCCTAACCGTGCTAATCTTGCTATTACCGTACCCGGTATGAAAATGAAGCAGATTATCCACGTTGATGGTATGTGTAACGAATGCGGCAACTGCGCCACATTCTGCCCCTATGAAAGTGCTCCCTACAAGCATAAGTTCACCCTCTTTCATTCAGAAAAAGACTTCCTCGATAGCGTTAATGAGGGCTTTTTCTTTCTTGACAGCAGCTATACCCGCTGCCGAATCCGCCATGCGGGTGCAGTTAAGGACATTGCTCTTGCAAACGATGATGCAGTTCCTGCCGGTTTGAGGGCTATCATGCAAACTGTCGCAAAAGATTATCGCTATTTATTGTAAAGAGCGATACCAACGGTTGTATTAGATTGAGCCGCGGTATTCTGATTTAAGTCATTACAAAATAAAGGGAACCTCTAAAAACTTCTGTTTGTAGAGGTTTTCCTTGACAATAGTATCAGGCAGCACTTACAATAGAAGAATAGACCTGTTTTGAAACGGGCGTTACCGAACAGGCTTAATAAACAAAGTTGCTACTGTTGTTAAAAGGAGTTTTTTCTATGGGATTCGTAACAGAGAAAATCAGAAGCATTGCAATTGCAGGACATGGTCAGTCTGGTAAAACAACCCTTATTGAAAATTTATCCGCATTAACCGGCATTATTGCAAGGGCAGAAAGTGTTGCAAGCGGAAAAACGATAAGCGATTATACCCCTGAAGAAATAGATCGTAAAATTTCAATATATTCAGCACTTGCATCAATGACATGGCGTGATACAGTTCTGAATTTCTGGGACACTCCCGGTTCTTCAGATTTTATTGGAGAAGTTATTTCAGCATTCCGCTCATCAGAGGCGGGGCTTATGGTTTTAGATGCAAGAAGCGGAGTGCAAATTGAAACAATCAAATACTGGCGGGATTTAGATCGGCGGAATAAGCCCCGTTTAGTATTTGTAAATAAAATGGACGAAGAGCGGGCTGATTTCGGTCATGCAGTGCAAGATATAAAAAAGCAGTTTAATGCTGATGTCTTTCCTGTAACTTTTCCGGTCGGCACAGGACAAAATTTTTCTGCTGTAGTTGATGTATTACGCGGTATCGCATATAAGATTGATACAAACGGGAAAGAAATAGAAATTCCTATCCCTGAAGAAGCTCAGTCGCAATACAATGAAATGCGAGAAGTATTAGCCGGTGCTGCTGCGGAAGGCGATGAGGAATTATTGATTAAATTCATTGATGAAGCAGTGCTTAGTGATGAAGAAATTGCACAAGGTTTAACGCTTGCAATGAAAGATAACAGGATTGTGCCGATTTTTGCAGGAGCAGCGCAAACAGGGCTAGGATTAACGGCATTACTCCAATTCATTGTTGATATTATGCCGAGTCCGGCAGGCTGTTTGGAAAGTGTGCAAAAAGATGATGAAACAACCGTAATAAAAATAGATTCTACCAGAGCTTTTTCAGGTTTTATTGTAAAAACTGCCAATGATCAATTTTCTGGTAGATTATCGTATATTAAAGTTATTACCGGTACGCTTACAAGCGATGCTGAAGTCTATAATATTAATGAGCAAAAAAAAGAACGCATTGGAAAATTGTACCGTGCATTAGGAAAAAAATTAACGGAAATTAAAGAACTGACTGCCGGAGATATTGGCGTTGCGGTAAAACTGTCGGCAGCAAAGACAAATGATACGCTTGCTGCGGAGCAAACAGCCTTGCCGTTTATTCGCTTGCGTACTCCTGATCCTATCTATTCGCTTGCCGTTTCTGCAACAGAAAAAAAGAATGATGATAAACTCGGTGAGCAGCTTATCCGTGCTTGCGAAGAAGATATGACTCTTTCATTTGTTTATAATGCTGAAACAAAGCAAAATGTTTTTTCCGGTATGGGCGATTTGCATACTGCTATTGTACTGGATCGGATAAAAAAACAAACAAAGATAGAGATTCAGACTTCAGTACCTCGTATTGCATACCGTGAAACAATCCGCCAAAAAGCACAAGCAGAATATACGCATAAAAAGCAGTCAGGCGGTCATGGACAATTTGGACGCGTGGTATTAGCAATTCAGCCGCTTGAACGGGGTGAAAAATATAGCTTTACCAATGCCGTATTTGGCGGTGCTATTTCTAAGGGCTATATTCCCGGTGTTGAAAAGGGTATTAAAGAGGCAATGGAAAGCGGCGTAATGGCTGGTTATCCTGTTGTAGATGTCGGTTCTACCGTGTTAGACGGTAAAGAACATCCGGTAGATTCATCGGAAATGGCATTTAAAATAGCTGCACGCAATGCATTTAAAAATGCTATGAGAAATGCCGGTCCGATTCTGCTTGAACCGGTTATGAATTTAACGGTTTTTGTGGAAACAGCCTATCTTGGCGATATTATGAGCGATCTTTCTTCCCGCCGCGGTAGAATACTTGGACAAGCACCGCTTGCTAACGGCATTGAGGAAATCCGTGCGCAAGTACCGCATAAAGAATTATTGCGCTATGCAATTGATTTGCGTTCAATGACCAGCGGTACTGGCTCTTTTGAAATGTCGTTTGACCACTATGATCCTATCTCAGGAAAAATAGCGGAAGAAGTAATTGCTGCTGCACAGGCATTTATGGAAGAACAAGAAGAATAGGGCAGGTGAGGACTCCGATAAACCCGAATTATTGAATAAACTTGTTTTGAAGCTAAAGATTCCGAACAAGTTTATTCTATGGCATTGCAAGGGTATTTCGTAGCAGTGTATCAGGTAAGGCAGCATGCCCTATACTGCCGCTTTCGTTTTTGGTTTGCCAAAATATGCAGTAAGTTCAGTATTTTCCTGTAAAAGTGCAGAAGAGCCGACACAACAAGCATGACTGTGCGGCAGTGCAGCACTGAGTGTTTGAGCAAAGCTGCGGAGTTTTGCCGGCGTACAGCATAAAATACCGGCTGCTATTGTATCTTTCAGAGAACAGGGTATTCCATTCAGCAAGCGGAAAAAAGCACCTGCGCTTTTCTGAGCGGGAGTTTGCGGCTGGAGGAGGGTTCCGTATGTACCGATAATCAATGCTTCAAAATCCGATTCGCTCAAGGCACTGCAATCGAGAGCTGTAAGTGCTTTTACTATCTCGCATAGCGATTTTTGCGGATTAGGATCTCTGAATGTGGTAATAGCAAAGATATGCGCATATACATCGTAATACGCAGACACGCCATACGCACCGCCTTCAACCCGTACCGGATCCCACAGAATTTCTGTTTCAAGTAATTGTGCATAGACAAGTGCAGTGCTGAAAGACTCCATGGAACACGTAAGGGGAATAGCGAGTGCGGCAAAACCTACTTGCACTGTACTGGGAAAAAAGGTCAACCGTTCTGTAACTACCGGTGGTATAAGTGCTTCCGCTTTTGCGGGACTTGGGGCGGAAAAAGCCGATACATGAGCTGCAAGCAGCGGTTTAATACGATCAAGACATTGTTGAGTTCCACAAAGCTTAACCAGTATGCCGGATCGGAGTATTTTTTTATGTACCGCTGCTAGTGATTGAGCAAGATCGCTGATACAGTCCGGCTGTGTTTCCATTTTTGTATACCACTCACGGAGAAAGCGTATTTGCGGAACACCCGCCCAAATATTTTCTATATGTCGGGAAAGTGAAAAGGTATGTTCTGCATGGAGTGAAGCCAAGCGATGCCCTGCATACCCCGGAAGCGAATCCATATCATTTTTAAGTTGAATAAAAATATCCCGTAATCGCTTATCATCTGAAAAGCTCAATTTTTGCATATATGAAAAAATTGTACGGCATGCATCCTCTAAACAATCGGGAAGCATTTTTGAGCGGAGCAGTACCCAGTCCCGTGCTGCAATATGCTGAGGCGGTGTAAATGGAATATCAGAAAAATCAGCGGCAGTACGTGTTACCGTAATCGGGGTAGCAGAAAAACCGCCGGTAAACTTTGATAGCAGTTCCGATATCTGCTGCCACGATTTGTCTGTGGTGCCGACAGCTGCAAACGCAGCACAATATAGAGGCAACAGCTCATACTCTTGTTCGGAAAAGTCATGTATCGGCAGCGCAATATCAATATAGGTAATATCATTTGTGGGCTGCTCATGGAAAATAACAGGAACTGCGTCAATGTATGACAATGTTTGATCAATTGGCTTACTTAACGGCGGTAAATCATCCTTTGAAATGTGGGGGATATGCGCTGTCTCACTGCTAGGCATTGCAGTGAAATCCGAGCTAGCTGTTACAAAACTGACATTTTGGGATGGATATGTTTGCATTGGAATGCCGGATGGCTGTTTTGCTGCTTGTTTCGCTAATTGTTCCAGTTGCGTATCAATACTGGCAGAAAAATGCGGGTCATGCTGTACCGTAACGATACTACGATGCTTATTTTGCAGCAAATAAGTTTGTATGAGCTGCTCTAAATAGTACGGTGTTTGCTGTATGCGCTTTTTCAGCCGTTCAAATGCAGGAATAACCCGTAAACTGTCTTCAGGATTACCGCCATGAATCCAGCCCCGTAAGCACCGCCGCATAAAGATTAGGGCGAAAGGACCTCCTGTCCTGATAATTTCTCTATTTGCAAAGTCAAATGTATGGAGGGCAGTTTCAATGTTATCCTTAGAAATACCTTCATCTATAATTTCCTGTAAGGCAGCGAATACAAAGGCTTCAAATTCCGGCTCAGTGTGTTTTTCAAGATCGGTAAGCCCTATAGTAAAATAACTGTTTTTGAGTTCTGTATGGAGTCCGTTATAGAGGTATACATCTTCTGCAAGAGGAGTTTCAAGAAGTCTTTTTTGCAGCGGCGCACCGTCATGCCCTAACAATACTGTTTCAAGCAGAATAAAATCCATAAGCGCATCAATAGTGCCTGATTCAGGAAGCAGCCAGTTAATCATTGCAGAGATTTTTTCAGTGTTTTTTCCAGTACCGGCAGGTGCAGAAACCGAAAATTTCTGCGGTTCGGTGCGGATAGGAATAGGCGGAATAAGCGGCGGCTTTTTTGCAGGCTGAAAAGCACTCAAAAAGCGGGCATCTATAAACGCTAACTGTTTTTCCATAGGTATATTACCATATAAAAACACCTTACAGTTTGCCGGATGATAGTATTTTTTATGAAATGCAAGAAAATCAGTATAGGTAAGCGTAGGTATTTCGGGTGGGTAACCGCCTGAATCATATTCATATACGGTATTTTGAAAGAGAGAACGGCGCGACCATCGATCCATAGCGGCTTCAAAACCATTGTATGCGCCGCGCATTTCATTTAAAACCACCCCCGAAAAATATGGTGTGCCATTACCATCGTACTCTAGCCGTACACCTTCTTGACAAAAAACATCCGGCTTTAACAGCGGAAAAAAAACAGCATCACCGTATACTGCCATCAAATTAAAATAATCTGCTTCTATAATACTGGATGCGGGATACACCGTTTTATCGGGAAATGTCATAGCATTTAAAAAGGTATGGATACTTTGCTTAGACAGTGTAAGAAATGGATCTTTTTGCGGATAGTGTTTTGATCCGCAAAATACCGAATGTTCCAGAATATGAGCAACTCCGCTATTATTCTCCGGAGGAGTCATAAATGCAAAGGCAAAGAAATTTTCTTCATCAGTATTGAAAATATGGTATACTTCCAAACCGGTTTTTTCGTGCCGTGCAAAAATTCCTTCAGCTTGTATTTCCGGCAGCGGATTTTTTGAGATAATGCGAAACCCGTGTATTACTCTATCCATACTTCATCACGTCCATACACCAGAAGATTACCGGCTTCCCACTGCCGGCGCAAATCAGATAAAAACTTGTTAGTTATGGCACGGCACTCCTTTACTGATGGAGGATTTACATTTTGCTCTTCGCGGATAATGCTTGCACGGTTTTTAGATACGTTAGAAAGAATCTTATCGGTAAAAGCAGCCGGTTTATATGAAATAAGTGCTGCAAGTTCTTCATCTTGCATACTGGAAAGTTTTTTTTGCAATGCCATATTATCTACGTGAATAATATCCTCGCAGGTAAAGAGCCGGCTGCGTATATCCTGCTCTAGATCAGGATGAGAATCAGCAATGTGCTGCAAAATATATTCACCTGTTTGCGCATCGCTTTTCCGCAGGATTGCTGCAAGTACCGACCTGCCGTCAACACTTTCTGCATTGCCGGTTTGAATATGCTGTAATTTTTCATGGATTGATTGGCTGATAGTTCTCAGCACCTCAGGATTGACTTTATCGAGTTTTGCAAGCCGTAGTATGATGTCATTTTTTTCTTCCGGCGTAAGATGGGTGATATATGCCGCCGCTGCTTTTGGTTTTAATTGCGATAGCACCAATGTTTTTGTCGCGGGAATTTCATCTGCAAGCAGTCTGCTTAACATATCCCCGTCAATATCATCCAAGAACTCAAAGGGCTTTTCCGGTATAGCAGGTACTGCTTTTTTTAAAATTTCGGCAGCTTTTTCTTTCCCAAATGCTTTATATAAAATAGTTTCTGCCGTTTCAACGCCGCCGGTAGAATTTTTTGATTCATTATAGAGTGCAGTAAATTCACTGAGGATGTAGGCGGCTTCATCTTTATCAACGTAGTGAATTGTCAGCATTTCGGCAACAACTTTTTCAATTTGTTCCCGGGTAAGCTTTTGCAGTACTTTTGCAGCCTGTGTTTCGCCGACAAGATACAAAAACTTTGCAGTTCGCCGATATGGGTTTTCGCGTTGTTGTTCTGATGAAACTTTGATTAGTCCTCTACGCTGTACTTCACTTTCAAGATCGCTCATAACATAACTCCGATACTGCTTACACTAGACCTATTCATAAACTTCCGTTTCTGAATAGGTCTAGTGTATCTTCTTTTGGTAGTAAATGCAATGCTTTATTCGGTGCAAACCAGTACAAACACCTTAGAAGTAGACTTGTTCGGTAACTTGTTGCCAAACAGACCTATTGAATTAACTCCCCATTATCCAGCGGCTGCCGTCCACTCCTTAATCGTCCGTGCTTGTTCATCAAAACTGCTTCCAATCAGCACGAGATTCTTCCCGCTTGCCGTATACGGTGCCGCATAGTTCTTCTCTTGTATCTGTTTGATTGCATCTTCCGCACTGCTGTTACCGGTGAGCTTAAACTCAAAAAGGTAGACTGTGTCTGTTGTCCAAACCACGCAATCAACACGACCTGTCGAGCAATGTACTTCC
>JBQMYN010000014.1:0-33049 GCA_052173475.1 Treponema sp. | reverse complement strand
CCCCCCCCCCCCCAGAAATGTCAAGAGGTAAAACACAAAAAATACGAAAAAAATTGAAAAAAGCACACTTTTTTTGCTAAAATTTTGATAGGTAAGAAGATTTCCTAAAGAATAGATATGTTCGACAACATCATTTTCTGACGATCAGTGTACATAGGGGGCAGCAACCAACTTTTTCCATCGGCATTGACATCAGCACATCTGATAGCGGGTTTAAAATTGAGGAGCCCCTAACCTCAGTTTTCATTCCCTATATTTTGTTACACACACTACCGTTTTTTGAATAGAGATTAAAAGGGCATTGAGGTGTATGCAGGTATATAGTTTGGGGAGATGCAGGGTATTCTCACGAACCCATCCGTGTCAATGTTCCGCAGTTGCCGGTTCTACTAAGTTGCCATATTTCCATGCAGTTGCAGTTTTGTAAGAAGACGCTGTCGTGACTGATAATAATGAATGCGCATGATAGTTCCGCAAGGGCGTTTTCGAGGAGCCTGATAGAAAGGATATCCAAGTGATTAGTCGGCTCATCCAGAATAAGGAGTTTGAGCGGTTTTGCTTGAGCATTGCGTCGTTTTTCCGCTTGCTCACGGCGGCTGTCGAATCTCTTTTTGACCTTGCCCGGTATGCTGTTTTTACCTGAAAGAAGAGCGAGCACGGTTCTCGCTTTTGCATCATGATCTTTGCCGTCTTTCGGATTTTTCAGGCGTTTTTCAGACCGTTCCGCTTCGCGATGCCACATATCGGAAAGCACCTTTGCTTTTGTCACGTCTGCATCAGCTTTATGCCATTCCGAAAGACAAGATGCTCGCTCACCATCCCAGAGTTTAAGAGCTGCACTTAAATGTGCAGGATAGAGTTTACCGCGGATTGCATCAGCACCGCCGGCAAATACTGCCGATTCTCGGTATAAATAGAGGGTAGCCGTACAGAGTGCATCAGCAAAGGCACGGTCATGGCTGACAATAAGCCCTGTACCGGTAAATTGTTTTAAGGCATGTATGATCAGCTCCTTTGAAGCAGTATCCAAATGATTAGTAGGCTCATCAAGCAGCAGTACCGCGGGGTGTTCTGCTAAGGCGCAGGCAATTTGCAGCCGTTTCTTTTCTCCGCCCGAAAGTGTTTCCCAACGGTCAAGCTGTTCTGCTGCAATACCAAGAAGCGAGAAAAAGCGGCGCGTTTCATTGTCTGCATCCCAGAATAGTGCATACGCAGTATCGGGCATTTCCATGCTGCTTTGCTTACAATATACGGCTGAATCACATGTAATTGTTCCCGAAAGCGGCGGAAGCATCCCTGCAATCAATTTGAGCAAGGTGGTTTTTCCGCAGCCGTTTGCGCCTGCAATGCATGTCCAACGGGAGGAACCGCCGAGCGTTGCCGAAAATCCGTCGAACAACGTCTCCGTAGAATCCTGATATGAAAAAGAAATATCTTGTAATGTAATCATGCGGATACCTATTTCTAAACAGAATAGGGTATTAAAATAAAAAATGCAATGCTTGGTGCATTTTTTTTGAAGGTTTATCTGTGCGGAGAGTTCATGCTCATAAGCCTCGCCGTAATAAAGGGTATTAAAGTTCGGCGGCAACCTCCCCACAGCTGTCCAAAAAGTATATTTCATGGTGTTTTTCGGTTGCTTAAAACTGAAATAACGCGAGATATAGTGCCTACGATGTTGGAAACAGGGCGTTTTTGAACTTATTGGACATCCCTCTTAATAAGGAAATGATTAAAGCTATTTACTATAGATACAGAAAAAGAAGAGACGGTCCCTACGGGAATCGAACCCGTCTTTTAAGATTGAGAATCTCATGTCCTAACCGATAGACGAAGGGACCTAAAAGACTACAGTGAGAGATACATATTCCCCAGGGAGGATTCGAACCCCCACAAGCAGAACCAGAATCTGCTGTGCTACCATTACACAACCGGGGAAAGATTACGAATATGATACTAGCATAAAAATATGTTTTTTGTCAATAGACTCTGTAACTTCGTTTGAATAACCCTCATTACTGTAGCAATAGGCTCATGGAAATATCTGTGATTCGCTTACCCTGTTGACAAAAGAGACTGTTATTGACTACGATTCAACTGCTTGGTAGAGAGATGCGGTCTGTTCGATAACTTTGTTGCCGAACAACTTGCCAGTTCACAATTGTACATAATACCGTTTTTGCTTGCACGATTTTGAACATCGCATTTCAAGGTAACCTGCTTTAAATTGGGCGTTTCCGAACAGGTTTCCGGTCTCTAAATTCCGCCAACTGAGGAGGGCGTGTGTCAGCAGATATGATAGAATTTCAGGCGCAAGAAGATTTTTATAAAGCACGGAATAAGGCATGGATAAATGAAATACAAAATTTTTTGCGTCCTGACAAAAAACGGTTGCTTTCATTCAATGATGTAAAGAAAATTCTAAAACCGAAAAATGAAGTGTATATCGGCGTAAAAACGGTTCCTATAAAAAAAATTATTGGCAGCGAGGGGCGATATAACGACTTTGATAATCATTTTCTGCCGCGCAGCAATGAATTAAAACAGCGGTGGATGAATGTTGATCAAGCGCATTTGAAGGATGTTATTTTACCTCCTATTCAATTATATGAGCTTGCCGGATTATATTTTGTGCGGGATGGCAATCACCGTGTTTCAGTAGCAAAGGCACAGGGGGTTGAATTTATTGACGCTGAGGTTATTTCTCTTCAAAGTGAAATTCAATTACCGCCGAATGTTCGGCAAGATACGCTTGTTGATGCAGTAATTCATTATGAAAAGCGTATTTTCTACAATGAAACGCATTTCGGCGATATTACCGACTACTGGGATCTCGATTTTACCGGTACAGGGCAATATGATGTCATTTATAACCATATTCTTGTACATCAATATATTTTAAATGAACAAAACCATAGCCTCGATTTTTCTGATGCTCTTGCTTCATGGTACAACACTGTTTATGTACCAGTAATTCAGGTAATTGAAGCATATAGTCTTTTGGCGAATTTTAAAAACCGTACCAAAAGCGATATTTATGTCTGGCTTATTAAACACTGGGATATGCTGAAACAAAAAAACGGCAACGATTATAGTTTATCAGATGCTGCGCAAGATTTTGCAATACATGAACTCCCCAAAGAGGGGGGCGGCAGTTGGTGGACAAAAATAAAGCGCCGTATGTTCAAAGTATCGCCGAAAAATAGAGCTATTCGATAACGAAGTTATGGAATAGGTTGAGTAATTTTACGGGTACTACTGGTATGCTAAAAGAAAAAATTATGCAATACATTGAGCTTTTTTTTGTGTTTTTTAAAATAGGAATGGTAACTTTCGGCGGCGGAATGAGTATGCTGCCCATGCTCCAGCGGGAGTTAGTAAACAAAAAGGGCTGGATAAGTGATGAAGAAATGCTGAATTATTTTGCTGTCGGGCAATGTACTCCCGGTATTATTGCCGTGAATGTTGCAACGTTTTGCGGCTATAAGCGGCACGGGGCAGCCGGTGCTGTTATAGCAACTGCCGGTATGGTTTTTCCATCATGGATTATCATAACGCTTATTGCTGGCTCAATTGCACAAACAACTGCTATACCATGGGTTCAAAAAGCTATGCAGGGTGTCTATGTCGCTGTTGCTTCATTGCTTGTTCATGCGGTATTTAGTGTTGGAAAAAAAATCGCAGCAGATGCCGCAGCACTTGCCACTGCCGTTATTGCGTGTCTCTGTATGACAGTATATACTGTGTCCGGCATATACATTGTCATCGCGGCAGGTATTGCCGGTTATGCAGTGCAAACAATTAGATTACTTTGCAAAGGAAAGAAACCATGAGTTTATGGGGCTTGTTTTTTCTATTCATGTATATCGGTTTTGCAACCATAGGCGGCGGGCTGGTTTCTATAAGTCTTATGCAGCAAGAGCTTATTCCGAGGGCTCTTATCAGTGCTGAAAAATTTATGGCTATGATTGCGGTCTCAGAATCAACTCCCGGTCCGATTGGGATTAACATGGCAACCTATATTGGCTATGAGCTGTATGGTATTACCGGCAGTATCATTTTAACAGCTGGTATTGTTTTTCCTTCATTGGTGATTATCATTCTCATTGCCCATTTTGAGGCTGCAATAACAGAAAATATGCATATACAGCGGGTTTTATACGGCTTACGTGCCGGAGCTGCCGGTATGATTGCCGCTGCTGCATGGAAAGTTATTGTTGCAGCAGTATTTACCTTGCCTTTATTTTATGCGACACGGCAGTGGTCTGATCTATGTAATTGGAAAGCAGCGGCTTTGTTTGCCGGATTTACCGGAGTGCAAATAGTATGGAAAAAGCTGCATCCGCTGATGATTATTCTTGCGGGTGCGCTTTTTGGCATACTCATATTTTAGGAGGTTCCCATGCGGATAGGTATTTTTGCTGCTGAAGAGCAAGAAATCGGCATTATTCAAGAGCGTTACCCGGGTACGGCATATACAAAAGCCGGCATGACATTTTACGAATCCCCTGTAGGAGAACACACGCTTATCAGCGTATGCGGCGGAATAGGGAAAGTACACGCAGCATTATGTACACAAATTCTTATTTCAGAATATAAAGTGACCATGATTATCAATACTGGTAGTGCTGGAAGTTTAGCGCAGAACCTTTCTATTTTTGATTTAGTTGTTTCTACTGATGCCGTACAGCATGATGTTGAAGCAACCGTATTCGGGTATGAAAAAGGTCAAATTCCCGGAACACAATCCCCTTTTTGGAAAGCTGATAAGGCTTTACGCGCCTATGCGCTGCAAGCATTCAATACCATAAAACAGACATTCGCAGAAGATTTAAAAAAAACGAATACAATGATTGCAGGCAGAATAGCATCAGGCGACACATTTATTACAGATTCAGTACGGAAGCAGCAGCTTATTGATACCTTTCATGCGGATTGTGTAGAAATGGAAGGGGCAGCAGTTGCACAAGTTTGTGTACTTAACCGAATACCTTTTGTAATTATCCGCTGTATTTCAGATAATGCGGGACAACCTGCTGCACTGTCCTATCAGCAATTTTCTCAAAAAGCTTCTCATATTTCCGCACTGCTGGTATTAAAAATTGTAGAACTGCTTACTTCCGGCTCTCTGATTGAGGCTGTGTAGTTTTCCAGAGATTTAATTTGCGATGTTATGCTGATACATGTACAAAAACGTACATGTATCAGCTGCGAGTTTCGGCATCGCCGAAACTCGTCGGGGATGTCATTACCATATAAAGACTTAATTTTAAACTCGTTGTCAGCTATGCTGATAAGGCATCTCCAAGTATGTCAGTGCGGACAGTTCACATAATAAGGATTTGAATACGGAAACTCAAGGTATCATAGAGAGTGTCCTGTTAAAATATCCCGCGGTTAATGTTTTTATCCGTTTTTGTAACTCCCGCATGGTATACCCGCTTACGATATATGCAAGGGCAGTACGGTTATCGCAAAACACAAAATCACCTGTTTCAAGCGGTGTGTATGTAAGAATAAGCGTTTCAGTAGAGCCGAGTATCAACCGCAGAGTCTTTGTTTGCTGAGTTTGCAATGCTGGTGCGTTATAGATACCGATGCAGGAAAATTGCGTTAAAAACTGTTCCAAAGACTGAAATAACTCGGTATTTTCTTCATTCCGTATGATAAATTCTCCGCCTGATTCAAGCGTTTGAATAGTTTTTCCCGAAAACTGTGCAGCATAGAGCTGCATATCAAGCCAAAAGGTAGGTGCAATAGTTAAAAATGAAGCGAGTACGTTAGCAATCGAAAATACATCGGTACTGCGTCCAGTCCGCACGTATTGGGCAATTTCCTGTGTATCTGTCATACCGAAATAAATATCGGAGATAATTGTTTGATTTCTACCAATACAGGTAATCCGTGCTGCCTGAGAATCCTCCAGCCCATAGTGCGGATAATCCCGTACATTTTTTGAAATGCGGGTAAAATATCGTTCTTCTGCTAATAAAGAAAAGAATCGGTCAATGAGGTCAGAGCGTACCGGATAGCGACCGTATACTGTTTCCATAAAGAAACGGGTGTTCTCTTTCACTAAGGTCATTTTTCCCATTTCTACCGGTTCTGTTTGCTGGGGAATTTCAAATTGTATACGGTATATCTCCCGCAGTTCTTGAGTAAGTACAAGCCTACTCAAAAAACTCACAGACTTTGCCGTGCGGGGGATAAAAGACAACGCATACAAAATCACTATCGTGCAAAACACAAAAAATAGCTGACGTGTTTTTTTACCGTATGTATACCGAAGTTGGAAATGTGTTTTCATCTGCTGAGATTACCTATCTCATTACTCATGCGCAATAACCAGTCGTGGAACGGCATATACTGTTCCACAGTGCAGCAGCTCAGTTTGTGCATACTGTTCCATAGCGAGCCAGCACGTACTGTTATGTTTTTTGCCTGATACATTCTTAGCTTTCCTTAACGGCAGCAGCTTTTTTTGCTTTCCATTCATGCAGTGTCATAAGGATAAACAGCCCGCATGCGCATACGACAATGGCAGAATCAGCAATATTAAAAGTAGGCCAGCGTTCCAACCCAAATAGTCCGTAAAATTTTACGTCAATAAAATCAACAACGCCTGCTGCTCTGAAAAAACGGTCAATTAAATTACTAATACCGCCGCCGATAATGCCGCATAAGAACCAACGCTGCATAGCGGTAAATGTTGTTCTAAAATACAGCACAACCAACGCACCAATAAAACCGGTAGGAACAAGCAGCAGCATCACTATCCGCATCACACGTGATAATGAATGCCCAAGACTAAAGGCCGCACCGGTATTGTAGACACAAACAATGCGTAAAAAATCTCCAAAAAATTCATACCCAACCGACCATGCAGGAATATGTGCAACGATAAGCATTTTCGAGAGCTGATCAACAATAATGACACTGATTGTCAACAGAAATGGAAATAAATAGTACTTACTGCATTTTGAGTTCATTGATTCAGTATAGTCAAATTCAGTTTAAACGTCTACTAATAATCTTATAAATAAACCTGTTTAGAAATTTCAGTTTCAAAGCAGGTTTATTTTTCTTATCCACAGAATGCTTCGATACTAAGCTCGCCCGCAAATGCCGGTACCGTAATGGACCAATTTTCTAGTACCTGCGGATGCAGTTCTCCGAAAATACCAATTTGTCTTCCATCATATAGGATGCCTGCTTGGCGACCGGGAATAAAACGGGGATCAGCAGTTTCGCATACTGCGTATTCAGCATCCAGATAGTACAGCAGCCCTGCGACATGGCTTGCTGCCTCATTAAAATTAGCATCGTGGCTTATAGTCATAAAGCCGAGATTTTGGCAGGTTTTTGTACCGGTATTTTCAGTAGGATCTGGCACAACAACTTTTCCTGTTTCAAAAATCCGGTGAGGGTATACAGCATTTGCAGACCCCATTTCTGCTGAAAGCAGCGATGCAATAATTGACGGACGGACAAATTGATAATTTTCCGACATGGGATTGGCAATTTCTATCACAGAGCCGGCATCAATAGTCATGCGGTCAATAAAATCTTTTTTTGAACCGAGATAGTTAAAAATCATCTCCTGATACCCAAAACCGGCAAGCAGCATCTTTATTTTCCGGCTTAACTGGGTAACAGGCAGTAGCCGCCCAATAGTAAATTCATGCGGAATTTCAGGTTCAAAATAATCGACGGTTTTTCCCATCATAACATCTTCGATAATATCAACTTCATGTAAAAAGTCATTCCGGTACGGGGGCGGCACCACGGCAATAGTTTGATTGTCAACGCAAACAGTATTATCCATACGCTCCAGAGCGGCGGTAATTTCATCTATTGGCATCTGAGTACCAAGAAGTTTATTGACGGCTTCTACCGTGGTGGTCGTTACCGGCTGAAAATAATACGGCGTTACAATCGTTTTTCCATAACCGGTTTCATACGGATGTTCAATGCAAACCGGCAGGATCCGGTAGCCTGCATCAAAAAAATCACACGCGGTAATATTAGTCGCCAACAATAGCGATGCCATATCAGTTCCCGTTAGTTCCACGAGCAAATCCGTATCGCCGGTTTGTACAGCACCAATGTCTGCACTATTGATAATCGGTGCCATAGAAAGAACAGCCCCGCTTGCATCGGAAAGAAGCGGTACGCGCTGCTTGTCTTTTAATATCCACCCAAAGTCTTTACCCTTGGGGTGTTCTGTGATGATTTCAGAACAGCTCATTTCTTTTTCAGACCCCAACGGTGTAAATGATGTGGCATGCGGATCTACTGCATGGTATGAAAGAGGCCACCGGATCATACTGCTGCGATACACCCCCATTGAAACAGAGCGGCGTTTTCTTCCGAAATTCCAGCAGAGTTTTTCTTGCGTTTGGATAATATCTTTCAGCATAGCTTCGTCAATAGGCTTTCCTGAAATAACGAAAGCGGTCATAAAAGGACGCACCGATTCTAAAGCGGAGTCTACTGTAATACAGCGGTTTCCAAAATTCTGCTGCGCAGCAGCGGACGATAAAAATGTACTGTATTGCTCACGGTTACTTTTTCCGCCGCCGTGAATACGTAACAGGCGCGCCAGCCCCGCAGTAGACCACAGATCAGGACGGTTAGTATCATTAAGCTCAATTTTGATTATACGTTCTGTATTTTCAGCATTTTCTGAGGGAGCTTCATCCAGTTCGGCCTTTGCAGAACTTAGTATACGTTCAAAATCAGCCGTGTAGTCATATTTTTTACCCAACAACTGAAAAAACAGCGATTCATTTACATCAATCTTCGGCATACAGTATCCTTTTGCATGAACATCTATGATAAGGTATCTCAGGAAAACCGGTGAGTAAAGCTCACCTTCAAAAACTAAAGTTTTTAGCAGTTCCCTTTTCTAAAGTAAACCTGGGGATGTCCCGAAAGCAACCAACTTTTTGCCGCTGGCAATGACATCTCCAAATGTAGTATATGCAATATATGTCTTTTTTGCAAGAATATCCTCGTTATAGCTAGTACTGCGACGCATCTAAAACTTGCACAAACAGCGGCATGGCGGTATGCCTCCGGTATCGTTTTTATACATAGGGGAACCTCTAAAAACTTCCGTTTTTTAGAGGTTTTCCTTAGATTTATTTGCGATGTTTTTTGATAAGTCATAACAGTTAAATGACTTATCAAAAAACTCGTTATCAGCTGTGCTGATGGAGCATCTCTAAAAATCTAACCGAGTTTTTTTTAAGGTTCCCTGTACTTTTATTATATCACTCCAGTTCAGGAATTGAAGTTCCCGATAGGTTTATTACTTCATTATGTATGTTTTGATAGGAGGAAATCCGTTAAATTCCACTGAAGCATAACTTGATGTGT
This sequence comes from Treponema sp., assembly GCA_052173475.1. GTDB lineage: Bacteria > Spirochaetota > Spirochaetia > Treponematales > Treponemataceae > Treponema. The sequence continues at coordinate 23,668 of JBQMYN010000014.1, read as the reverse complement.
ATGCACCGGTACTTAAAAAGTAGAGTCTGTCGCCTGACTTTAGGCTGATGGGAAGTTTATATTTATAATCTTCATAGATAATATCCATGCTGTCGCATGTCGGACCTGCAAGGATAACTTCTCCTCTTTTTCCGGTATTTGAATCTTTTGAAGTAAAAATCGGATATTTGATACTTTCATTGATTGTTTCTACAAGTCCATTAAAAAGTCCTGCGTCTAAATACACCCAACGGTGTAACGCGGTATTATTTTTACGCGAAATAGTAACAACCTCAGTAACAAGGACTCCTGCATTTCCTACCAATGAACGTCCCGGCTCTAAAATGATACGCGGACGGTCCGTCCCGAAGTCGTCATCAAGATAGCGGTTAATTTCGCTTGCGTATTCACGCAGCTCATTCGTAGGCGCAATATACGGGGCAGGGAAACCGCCGCCCATGTTAATCATTTCTAATTTTATATCTTCCTCTTCTTCCAAGGAACTCATTAAATACTTAGTTTTTGCAATTGCATCATCCCATTGTCCAATGTCCCGCTGCTGGCTGCCGACATGAAATGAAATGCCGTAAGGAATTAGTTTTAACTCTTTTGCAAGAATACAGAGGTCGTATGCCATATCAGGGTGGCAGCCGAACTTACGCGACAGCGGCCAATCTGCACTGGTGGTATTTTCTACAAGGATACGCACATAGACGCGTGAATGCGGAGCATATTTTGCAATATTTTTCAAATCATCTTTACTATCGGTTGCAAAAAGCCGTATACCTTTTTCATAAAAATATGCAATATCCTTTGCTTTTTTTATCGTATTACCATAACTCAACTGCTCCGGCAATGCCCCTAATCTGAGAATTTTATCCAGTTCGTACCGAGACGCAATATCGAAATTTGAACCGAGTCCTATAAGCATTTTCAAAATTTCTTCATGAGGATTTGCTTTTACCGCATAATAAATATCAGCAGCGGGAAATAACTGCTTGAGTTCAAGATAATTTCTCTTAATTTTTTCAAGATTCATAACAATACAAGGTGTTTCCACTGTGTCGGAAAACTCTAGTGTTTTCTTCCATTCACTATCGCTTAGATAATCATTGATATTCATAGATAGCCTCACCGCATATAAATTATATCTGTTCGATAACTTCGTTGCCGAACTGGTCAGCGAGTTCAAAACCGCACAATTATAGTATAATTTTGAACATCGCATTTTAAGGGAACCTGTTCCGAAACGGAGGTTTCCTAACAGGCTTGGGCATCTGCAAAAACTCAGGTATAGATTTTTAGAAGATGCCTCATCAGCAAAGCTGACGACTAGTCTTAGTGATGCATTGAGCAAGCAATCAACATAGCTTTATTTGTTGTATATGTCAATAGTTAAAAGGCAAGTACAATGTTTTATTCTACTGGCTCATTATACTTGCCGTAGAATACATTTTCGGGTATACTAGCGATTGATGAAAAAAATATTACTGCTGATATATGCCGTATGCGCAATGATCATAATTTCAGGTTGTCTTCTCTGGTTTATGTTTATGCTTCGTGCGGATTCTCTTACCGGAAAAATTGAATCCATGAATGCCTTTAAGACTTTCACACGGCAAGCATCGGAAATTATACGAAATGCCCAATATGATGAAAATATCAATATACAGCCGGTACTTGGGCAGCTGTGCCGCAATAATAGTACCGCTATTCCGTCAGTAGCTATCTGCATAGGCAGCAAAAAAGTATTTGTGTGGCCGGAAAATACGCCCTATTTCTCTTTAGGAAGCAGCGGCGGGATAGCAACAGAATCACTGCCACTTTTTTGTATACGGGCACAAACTACCGTACCGGCAACAGCATATTCTGAGCCTGTCGTTGTACACAGTGTATTGCAGACTGTTCCAATCAGCACGCTGATTAACCGCGGGCAAACTGTTTTTTTCATCGTGCTTACCGTTTCACTTTTAACGCTTGTGCTTTTAATTTTTTCATACCTTGAAGTTCCATCTCATACTCGGCAGCCTGAAGATGAGGCTTCTTCCCTTACCGATGAGTCTGCACCGCATACAAGCGATACCGAACAGCTCAGCGGCGAAAGGCTTGAAATCCCCCCTATCTCTGTAGAGGAAGCGCAAGCACCGGAAACTGCATCCATTTCATTAGAAGAACAAATTAGATCACTCAACCATATCCATATTGGCGAGGATGACAGTGCCGAAAGCACGACCGCCGCTGAATATACGGGTACTGCGGACATTGCTTCAACAGACGGTGAGCCTGCTGCCGAAGGCACTCCTATTGCCCCCCATGAACAATATCCGGAAACGGCGAAAGGCAGCGAACCTACTGATAGTAAACAAGTCAATATGCCTAATCCGGTATTTTCTCCGCGTGATGAGGAAGCCGAACAAGGAACCGGATGCCTTTCGCCTGAAGTTGAAACTACGCCGGTTCAAAAGAGTGCAGACGATTCTGAAAAAATACCGGTAGAAATGTCTGATCAAGTGCCTATTCAAGCTGAATCGTATGGGGCATTTGAAAATTCCTTAAAATCCGGTTATATTGCGAAACGTAACGATCGTTCTGCATATGAACATAGCTCCTACGAAATGCAGCAGCCTGCTGAAGAAGATAGCACTCATTTTATGTGTACTACCACAGCACCGGTTGGCTTTTATGCAAAAATGCTGGAAGACCTTCAAACGGCACTCAATGAAACTGCCGTTGCAGAAGAGGACTTAACGCTGCTTTTTATCTCTATGCCTGATATTGTACATAATGAATCTATTGTACAATCAGTAAGGACAGGGCTTGACCGTATCAATAAATTCTTCTTCTTCGATGAAAATACCATTGGTTTAATCATTTACTATACAACACTTGATAATGCAATGCGTATTGCAGTAAAACTGTATGGAGATATTACTTCGTTATTGCTATTCAGTAATTCAAACCTTCCGCTCGGCATTGGGATTACGACACGGGCGGGACGCTTGATTCCTGCTTACCGTATGATTGAAGAAGCAGCGGCAGCGATTAAAAAAACCTCAGAACCGGATTCAGATCCTATTGTTGCATTTAGAGTGAATCCGGAGAAGTACCGCCGCTGCCTTGCACAAATAGCAGAAAATGGTGCAAAATAACAAAATATGGAGACTACCCTGTTGACAGATAGGGCAAGTCTATTTATGATGCAACTGCTTAAAATATCGGCAGATACAGTTCAGCGTAGCCTGCATAAAATTTATGGATAGGTGATGTTATGGGAAACAAAGCATGTGGTCTTGATGAAAATAATGATCGTTATTATAAGTTTTCATACGACGATGATGATGATTATGACAGCGATTATGATGATGATGGTTTTGACGACGATTTTGATGATGAGTTCGATGACGACTTTGATGATGAATTCGATGATGATTTTGATGACAGCTTCGACGACGATGATGACTTTGACGACGATTTTGGTGAAGATGACGACTTTGATTACAACAATATGGATGACTAGATAGTCTTTCTAATCAAAAAAAGCACACATTGGTGTGCTTTTTTTATGTTCACGCTAGCTTTTATCTTTCTGATTATTCAGAAAAGAGTACAGGACTATCAAACCAAAGCCGCTCTAAGTCATAGAATTTCCGTGCTGTTGGACTCATTAAGTGGATTACGATGTTTCCAAAATCCAGTAATTTCCATTCATCACCGTCGGGACTTTTTCTAACCGTGCGGTATTCTTCGATATTGAGTTCCTTTGCACACTCCATAATATGCTTTTCCAGCCCTCCCGCGTGTTTTCCGCTTGAAACCGTAGCAATAACAAAAAAATCTGTCCAAATATGCGCTTCTCGTAAATCAATAACTTTCACTGCTTCAGCCTTATACTCATACAGCAACGTTCCAAACTGTAATGCAGCTTCTTCAAAATTATACTCCATAGCACTCCCTCATTATTTTTTTGATCTAACCGTATACCCGTTAAAATCTTTTCCAAGAATAAGCGTAAAATCAACATTTGCTTCATTATCTCCAATAAACGCAGATTCGATATTATTACATTTAATAACTTGCGCTACAATTTTTGCCACTGATTCATTGCCAATTCTATCTATCAGTACCGTTTCTTCCACATCGCTTTTAGGCGCATTGTCGATATTGATGACATCATATCCAAAGCTTTGATAAATTTCCGATGCAGCACGAGCAAGACCATTGACTTCTGTTCCATTAAGCACCTCAAGTGCATATACACGTTCCATTGCTTCCCCCTCAAGCGAAACCAATGCCGCCAGCGTTTGCCCGACAATCTCTTTAATTTGCTGCCCATCGCGGAACGGAAATAACAGCTGCTGAGAATCAACTTGACGAATTGCGCCGGTAAGCCGCTGGGGAACAAGCCGCTCAGAATCAAGTTTGCAAAGATACTCAAGCAAGCGGCACATATCTTCTCCTGCAATATTGCTATGCAAAGAATCGCTTAGAACTTTAAGCCGGCTGGAAGTAAAAATTTCAGGGTGTTCATTAAGCACGCGCAAAAATGAGAGTACCGCCTTTTGCTTGCGCCCAACAGCTTCTCCTTCCGAATCTGCGGTGTTTTCATACAAGAGATAGTTTTTAATCTTATCACCATCAAGTAAAACAGAACCGGATGGGAGTAAGATACGCTCATGGTCATTTTCAAAATCAACAGAGGCAGGAATAAAAACACCGAGTCCGCCAAGAATATCGGTAATATATGAAAATTCGTCAAGCGTACAGGTAATATAGAAAGGAATATCAATTCCTGTCAGTTTTTCAATTTCAGCCTTGTAAACATCAGCCCCTTTTTCCGAATAAAGTGCAGCGATACCATCTGTACGCCCTAATTGTGATAAAATCAGACCGGTGTTAGGCGGAATATCAAACATAGCGGCACGCCGGGTTTGCGGGTAGTGTGCAATAATATTCGTGGAGATAGGTTTTTTATTGTCTTCTATAATAAACAATACTTTTAAAAGTTTATCTTCAGAAAGTGAAGTACTCACAGGATCCGTCCGCATGTTCAATGCAATAATAATTCCCGTAGGAATGAGAATTACCAGTATGAGCAGTAAAAAAATAAAACTTCTTCCATTATCCATAAGGATTACTCCTTGCATAGCGGGCTAAAAGATAGCGGTATACTTTTTGAGTGTGCGGATGTACAGTCCCGCCTTTTTTTTCTATAAAACATAGAACCTCGTACACTACTTCAAAAAAAAGAGAATCAAGCGGCAGTGCCGCAACTTTATCTCTTAAATATGCACACTGTATTCTGCCCGGCTCTATTTTATCAGCAATGTACAGTATTTTTCCGACAGCATCGAATTTGGCAGAGCATACTGTATGCTCGCTCACGGCCCTCAATAGGGATTTTTTAGTAATACCGTATGTCTCCCGCAACAGCACAGCAGCGGCTCTTCCATGCAGCAGCTCTGTATTCGACCGTTCCAGTGCGGTAATCCGCTTGCCGTCTCTGCTAATAAGATCGCGCAATGCTTCAATCGGTTTTTCTTTACACATATCATGCGCAATTCCGGCAAGGAAACAAAGCCGCTGCTGCCGGATAGTGCAGCCGTAACGTTTTGCGAGTGCTTCGGCAAAAAGGGCTGTTCTCCGTGAATGTGCATAGCGGTATTCCGAAAGGTTATTGCGTGCATAGAGATCAAGTTTAGTAATCAAGCACTCAATCGTATTGTTATTCATACAGATTATGTGCTTTGATATACCCATATACAAATGGAGGCACAAGATACCGCCATGCTTTTTTTTGAGCAATTGCTGTCCGTATTTGTGTTGAAGAAATGGGTAATCGTGCATTTTTTACCGGTAAATAGGTGTTTTTTTCAAAAAAATCAGCGCACTGCTTTTTTATCTCTTCCATAGATGCATCTCGGATACCGATAAGGAGATCAGCATAATCCGGTATATGTTCAGCATTCTGCCATTTATGGAAATCGGCAAGTAAGTCGCCGCCGAGGATAAGCCCTATTTTCCCTTCGATAGTATTGTATTTTGTATACAGGAACCGGAGCGTGTCAAATGTGTATGATACTCCGCCTCTCTCTATTTCACATATTTCACAGTAAAAATTGGGAGCATCGGCTATGGCACCGGTTATCATTGCAATTCTATCCTCGGCGGTGCAGCCGCAGTGGGCTTTCTTAAATGGCGATAACGATGCCGGTACAAAAGCAACTGTATCATAACCGTACTGCTTAATGACCGCATCTGCCAACATAAGATGCCCTATATGAATAGGATTATATGAACCGCCGAGTATCGCCAGTTTCATTTACGCCCTTTCCGTTTGCGGCTTAAACTTACTGTTGCACCAAAACCCTCTTGAGGTTCATAGACAGGATCTTCCAACACTGCATGCATAAAATTTTTTTCTGCTGCATCGGGGGCATTCGGTGTTGCCGCACCTTGCTCTTGCAGCAATGCTGTAACTAACGACACAAAGGAATTTTGTACTTCATCAAGTCCCCAGCGATTATATACGGAGATGCCAAGCACCGGTATATCCGGTATTGCCTCCTGCAAGTGTAAAAGGTGTTCACGAGTTCCGGGCAGGTCAAGTTTTGTCGCAATCACTATCCGCTTTTTCTTTGCAAGTTCTGCGGAATATGAATCGAGTTCTGTACAGAGCGTTTGATATGCCGTAAGATAATTGTCATCTGATAAGTCAATAAGAAAGGCGAGCCCCGCTGTACGAGAAATATGCTTGAGGAACCGAAGCCCCAGTCCTACGCCTTCTGATGCTCCTTCCAAAATTCCCGGAATATCTGCAAGGATAATATCTTGCTCATCATCAATACGAAGAACACCAAGATTAGGTATTTTTGTAGTAAAAGGATACGGCGCAATTTTCGGACGTGCATTAGTAAAGTAATCAAGTAATGATGATTTACCGGCATTGGGGAAACCCACCAGTCCTATATCTGCAATGATATTTAACTCTATTTTTATTTTTCGTGTTTCACCCGGCTGCCCCGATAGTGCTGTCCGCGGTGCTTGATTGGTAGAGGTCTTAAAATGACAATTCCCCCAGCCGCCGTTTCCGCCTGTTAGAAAAGATACGGTTCCTTCTATTTTATCACCAAAATCATAGAGTATCGTTCCTGTTTCAGCATCTTTTACAATGCAGCCCGGCGGCAATGGAATAATACAGTCTGCACCTTTTGCCCCGAAACGTCGGGAACCCTGCCCATCTAAGCCGTTTTTTGCACGAAACACACGTTTGTGCCGTAAATGTACCAGTGTACGCATATTTCGCCGAATTTCAAAAAGGACATCTCCGCCTTTTCCTCCATCACCGCCTGAAGGACCTCCCATGGGTACATATTTTTCACGGCGAAATGCAATACAGCCATTTCCTCCTTTACCGGCGGAAACCTCTATGAGTGCCTCATCTGCAAATTGCAACATTCTTTATCACCTCATGGCAAGCAAACTATTCAACGTAACAGTACAAAACCGGTAAAATAATAGACCTATTCGATAACGCTGTTGCCGAATAGGTCAAGGAGTTGTAAGTCGTTGAAAGAACACAACTTAAAACATCTCATTTCAAAGCGACCTGTTGAGAAACTGAAATTTCGCAAGAGGTCTAGGGCATCTCCAAAAAGCTAGTTAGATTTTTAGAGACCCCTCTCGTATAATTCCCGTGTGACACCACCCCTCAACAGAAGTTGTACACAAACGGGCTGTTATTGTGCGGTTACAGATGCTAAGTGCCGCCCTTTTCTATGATGATATACTACAACGCCGTCAGCCATTGCAAACAATGTATCATCTTTACCACGTCCGACATTTTCTCCCGGATGAATAGGAGTTCCGCGCTGACGGACTAAAATTGAACCGGCTTTTACTACCTGCCCACCGTATACTTTTACACCTAGATATTTCGGGTTTGAATCCCGTCCATTTTTTGCGCCGCTTCCGCCTCGCTTCCGTGCCATATAAACCTCCTCGTATTTTCCGTTTTCTTACAACAAATTGCATGGGGATATTCAGCTGCTAATGATGAAATCCCCAACCATAAAAAATCAGCCGCATACCGCAGCCGCGGTATATCATCCTGAGAGCAACTATGGATAGAAAAGTGTAAAAAGCCTCGATGCTCTGCCTGTACTTCAGGAGAAATATCCGCTAATGCAGATACTGTTGTTCGTAGTAAAATTGTTACTGCGGCACATACAATATCATACCCTCGTGCCGCACAGCCTGCATGACCGGAAGCCGTTACTGCACAAAGTGCTCCCGATTCATCAAGTTCGACACGGATGTCTATCACTGTTTATTACACTCCGCTAATTGAATCCACAGTAATATAGGTATAGTGCTGGCGATGCCCGATTGTCCGATGATAATCTTTCTTACTCTTATATTTGTATACGATAATTTTTTTATCCCGTATATTCTGACCGACTGTTGCAGAAATTTTTACACCAGATACATACGGAGTACCGACAGAAACAACACCGTCTTTGCTCACTAATAATACTGTATCAATATCTAAAGAAGACCCTTCGGCTTCGGTAATCTTGTCTACACGGATTTTTGAACCTTCTTCCGCTTTATACTGTTTTCCCTTATATTCAAAAAGAACGTACATATAAACCTCTACTCATTTTGTATAGTATTATTTTAAGTAAAAATATACGAACGGGGTGTATTTTTCTTACTTTAAAATAAGTAACAAGCGATTATACCAAAAAGAAAGAATATCTGTCAAGCGTAGATTTTTACCTGTCCGAAGCATACTCCCAGCGAATGCGCCCAAGCCGAAACAACATGGGCTGCCTTATACGGTGTTTTTTTCCTGTCTGCCGGTGCATATTCGGAACCTCTGATAGTTTTCCCATCAATCACCAATGCTTCATTTTCTGGAATATGTTTGCCGAATGCCTCTCGTACATAGCTATGAATACTTTTTCAAGCTCTTTTGCATCAATTCTTGTAAGTACCTTCCAAACAGCATTTTATCACACTGTATACGTGCTTCACCACCCTTTTTTTAGTTTTAATTGTATAATGCGGAATCCCTGCAGGTGGTTTTTTCTTATCTTGACCTTATAGAACATTGTGATGTATGATATAAAACCTGTTTGAAAAGTGAGTTATCTGACTTATCAAACAGATATATTCGGGATCGGGCTGTCCCGAAAGTAACCAACTTTTGGGACAGCCCCGAGTCCATTCACTTAATTAGACGATCATGCATGCAAAGCAAAAAGAGAGGTTAAAATGAACGTATCATTTTTAAAAAGATACACAGGAATCCTGATGCTCACAATGTTGACTATAGTATTAATAAGTTGTAACTATGGAGCGTAGACAGCCGTGTATTGCTACTGAGAATTTCGCATGATATGGTGAAGCATGGCAAATCCAAAACTGTTTAGAACAATTGATAAGGCGGTTGCTGATTACCGCATGATTGAAGACGGTGATAACATATTGCTTGCAGTTTCAGGGGGGAAAGATTCAACGGTTCTCGCTGAATATTTTAGCATGCGGCTTCATCGGAAAGATTGCCGGTTTACTGTTCATGCGCTGCATATTAAAACTGACATAGGGTCAGAGTTTTCCCCTCTTCTTGCAGAAAAATTTGCAGAATGGGGAATAGGCTTATCAATTCATACCATCTCCGTGCTGAACCGAATAAAAGAAAGGCATAAAATGAATTGCTGGTGGTGTTCCGCTCAACGCCGTGTGGAACTTAATGCTTTTGCACAAGCGCACGGATTTAATAAACTGGCATTAGGACATCACCTTGATGATATATTAGAAACGGTATTGATGAATATGTTTACCAAAGGGGAGCTTGCAACAATGATACCGGTCATGCGCTTTCATAAATTTCCTCTTACCATTATCCGTCCGCTTTGCTTAGCTGATATTCCTATGATTGTACAGCATGCAGAAGCGCATGGATATATTTCATCTACCTGCACATGCAATTATCAAGCAAACTCAGATCGAAAAAAAGCACGCTCCCATTTAGAACAACTTACTAACGGCAACTATGCATTAAAGCGTAAATTTTTTGCTGCGCTTAAAAATATCAACTACGACTACTTGCCCTAGCTCGCATACTTGTAACGTGGTCTGTTTCTTTTTCTTCCTAATTATTCTGCATAGTGCTATAGGGCACCTCTAAAAACTCGGTTAGATTTTTAGAAGTTCCCTATAAAAACTGCCAGATGCAGCTGCCTCGGACATTTTATCGGCAATCTTGACACGAGTACTATTGTAGTGATAATTATTCATCTATGAAAAAATTTTTTGGACTATTATTTGTCATACTTTGTATGATTTCATGTAAGGGAGCGGAAGATTCTATTGCGGTTATTTGGACTGATCGGGTAGAGTTTGCTATATATGCTCATATATTCAATACAACTCAAAATGAGTACAAAATTACCGTATCATATAAAGAGAATCCGGCAGAATCGGTTATTAAAGCGTCGGATGTGCCGGATATCGTTGTAGGACCGTGGCTGAAAGGCGATGCTGCTCGATCAAAGTTCTTAAAAATTAATGATTTATTGACGGAATCTGCCATTCATCCAGATTCATTTTATCCGGCACTGCTGGAGTTAGGCAGCGTAGACGGTACTCACTTTCTTCTACCGGTCAGCTTTAATTTGCCGGTCATTATTTTTTCTTCTTCACAGAAAGACGGCATTACAAATCATTTTAGCCTTTCACTTGAAGAAATGCAGCGGTTGGCAAAAGAGTATAATAGAAAAAATCAGGGAGAATACACACGCATGGGATTTTCTCCCCGTTGGGATATGAATTTTCTGTATGTTACCGCCCAAGGTATGCAAGTATCTTTTGAAGAAACCAAGCAGCTATTTTCGTGGAATCAGCATGCTTTAGATGCGATGGTACAATATATTCGCCAATGGTCGCACGAGGTTAATACTGATTCTCTGCATGAAGATGAGTTTAAATTTAAGTACCTGTATGATCCGCCGTATACACTCGTAAGTGATGGGCGTTGTTTATTTTGGTATTTGCCGAGTAATAGTCTTTTTTCATTACCTCAGGAGAAATTAAAAACAATCGATTACCGTTGGATGACGTATAATGATAAAACTCCGCTGCAAGATGATATTGTCTATGCCGGTATTTGCAAAAATGCAAAAAATAAAGAGGCTGCTAAAGCATTTTTACAATGGTTTTTCCAAGCCGAAACTCAAAAAGCTTTACTGGAACGGTTTCAGGCAGAAAACATGATAGCACCTTCTTTTGGCTTGGCAGGCGGCTTTTCTTCCATAAAGAGTGTTACAGAAACGATTTTTCCTGCATACTACCCGCTCTTGCTTAAACGGCTTCCACAGACCACTACTTTCTCTGCTCCGAATGTTTTACCAAACAACTGGGAACAGATAAAAAAAGACTTATTATATCCGTATTTTGAAGAACAAACAGGAGCCTTACTCCCTACCGATAAGCCCGCTACACTTAATAAGCGTATTGCTGATTGGTATAAACAAATGTGGTAAGCTGACAGGGGCTATCCAAGAACTAAGGTTTTTGGACAGCCCTCTTTTCTTTCGGCTTAATAACCTGCTCGAAAACTCCGCTTTCCGAACAGCTCTAATGTATCGATGCAATTAAATTACTGTGTTATCATAAATAACTGCATTTTTAGTAATTACATAGATACCATCTACTACGTGGTAATAGTCATAATCTCCATCAGGAGGAACTTCGCCCATTCCAATAGAAACATTATTACCAATACGGGCATTTTTATCAATAATTGCTTTCCGGATATGGCAATCTCGCCCAATTCCAATGAACGGAATATTGCTTTTACGGTCTTCTTCTTTCTCTGCCTCAGATTCATAATAGTCAGCACCCATACAGACAACCCCTTCAAGGCGGCAGCCTGTTTCAATAATAGAGCGGATTCCAATAACCGATCGGGAAATAGACGCATGAGTAATAACGCAACCTTCGCTGCATGTTACTCTGTCAAGGCTGGCACCGTTTATTTTTGAAGCAGGCAAGTTTCTATAGTGCGTGTAAATCGGCATTTCTGCATCATAAAAATTGAAATGAGGAGTAATCTCCGTTAAATCAAGCGTTGCTTCATAAAAACTGCGGATTGTTCCAATATCCTCCCAATAGCCGTTGTGTACGAATGCAGAAACCTTGTAGTCTTTTATTGCCTCAGGGATTATTTCTTTCCCAAAATCAGCCATATCGTTATTTAAGCATTCTTTCATTGCTTTAGCATTGAAGATATAAATACCCATTGAAGCAAGGTATTCCTTACTTGGATCGGATACGAGTATACCGGAGTTAGCGGGAATTTTCCATTCATCAATATTTTTATCTGGTCCGGGTTTTTCCATAAATGCAGTGATATGCGATTGTTCGTCAATTTGCATAATACCGAAGCCCGATGCGTCCCGCCGGTTCACCGGCGTACAGGCAATGGTGAGGTCAGCTCCCGATTCTTCATGCTGGCGCAAAAACTCCCGTAAATTCATGCGGTATAGTTGATCGCCTGATAAAATGATATAATGTGTTGGGTGCTGGGTTTCAAAATGAGGAAAGTTTTTGCGTACTGCATCGGCAGTCCCCTCATACCAGCCTGAGTGCTCAAAAGTCTGTTCAGCAGCTAATACTTCTACAAAACCGTTTGAAAAGCTATCAAAACGGTAACTGCGCGCAATATGCAAATGAAGCGATGCCGAGTTAAACTGTGTAAGTACATATATATGCCGCAAATCTGAATTTATACAGTTTGAAATAGGAATATCGACAATACGATGCTTGCCCCCAAAAGGAACCGCCGGTTTTGACCGGGACTGTGTTAAGGGATAGAGTCGGGTACCTTTGCCGCCTCCTAAAATAATTGATAGAACTTTTGACATATTTCCTCCTTATTATTTTGGTTCTGCGCATTATGCGGTGAAATATAAACCGCACTGCCGCTTTCTTTTAATAGAGCTGCTTGGAGATGTCATTGCCGATTGCAAAAAGTTAGTTACTTTTTGCCGCTGGCAATGACATCTCCGGATTACCTTGACATGCGATGTTCTAAATCGTGCTATTTGCACGATTTAGAACCCATCAACCTGTTCGTTGACCGAACTATCGAACGGATCTAATGAGTGCGGCTAAAGCATCGGCAGTAAAGTTTAGATGCTCTGCTACTTTTTTTGCAGGACCGGATTCTCCAAAGCGGTCAACCGAGAAAATATCGGCAGGGGATGCCGCCCAGTTTTCCCAACCTTGTTTAATACCGGCTTCCGCAACGATAATGCGGACAGCACTGCCTCCGGTAATGTGCTCTTTGAATGTATCAGGTTGCGCTTCAAAGAGCTCTTTTGATAGAACAGAGACAACGCGTACTTTGCAAGTTCCTGCATTGCGGGCGGCTTCGCATGCTAGACTTACTTCCGAGCCGGTTGCTAAGATGGTAACATCAGGTGTTCCCTGTGTGTCTTGTACAATGTAGGCACCGCACGTAATCGTCTGCCGCCATGCAGCATCGGATTTTTCCAATATGGGTAAATTCTGTCGGCTGAGCAGCAAACAAACAGGGCGATCACGCTGCATAAGAGCAATGTTCCATGCTGCAAATGTTTCTTCTGCGTCGGCAGGGCGCAGCACTAATACATTGGGAATAGCACGGAGGCTTGCAATGGTTTCTATGGGCTGATGTGTCGGACCGTCTTCGCCTACAAAAATAGAATCGTGGGTCAGCACGTATATGGAAGGAATTTTCATTAATGCGGCAAGCCGGAGCGCGGGGCGTAGATAATCCGAGAATACGGCAAAAGTTGCACAGAATGCACGGAATCCGCCATGAAGCTGTATACCGTTGGTAATAGCACCCATAGCAAACTCGCGTATACCGAAGTGAATGTACCGCCCGTGCGGAGTTTTTATTGCATTAAACGGCTCAGTATTTTGTAGTGCCACCGCATTTGGTCCTTGTAAATCGGCAGAACCGCCCGTAATATTCTTATAAACAGCTGCAAAGGCATTTAATGCCGTTTTTGAGGCTGCACGTGTTGCAACTGATTCATCTTTTTTGAATACCGGTGCTGCGACAGATGGCAACAGTGAAAGATCGATGCCGCCATTTGCAAAGCATAGATCCCATTCACGGCGTTTTTCAGGAAGTGCAGTACTCCATGCTTCAAAACGGGCATTCCAGTCTGTTTCAAGTTGGGAGAATGTTTTTTGCCGTTCAGCAAAGTAGGTATATGCCTCAGGTGCTGCAAAAAACAGTTCATCAGGGTTTAGTCCCAAATGCTTTTTTGCCTCGGCAAGTTTCTCTTTGCCGAGCGGCGAGCCATGCGCTGCAGAAGAACCTTCAACGGCAGGAGCACCTTTCCCAATGACAGATTCAAGCATAATAAGCGTAGGGCGTGGGTCTTTTTTTGCACTTGCCGTTAAAGTTTCAATTTCATCAAAAGAATACATGGAACCGCGTAAAACCTGCCAACCGTAGGCTTCATACCGTTTTGCAATATCTTCTGTAAATGCAATCTCGGTTGAACCGTCAATGGTAATGTGGTTTTTATCATAAAAGACAATCAATTTTCCTAAACCGAGCGTACCGGCAAGGCTGGATGCTTCCGATGATACGCCTTCCATTAAACAGCCTTCTCCAACAAGTGCATAGGTATAGTGATCAACAATCTTGTAGTGTTCTGTATTAAAACGGGCTGCAAGCATTGCTTCTGCAATTGCCATCCCAACAGCAGTGGAAACCCCTTGCCCAAGCGGACCGGTTGTTGCTTCTACGCCGGGTGTAACTCCATATTCAGGGTGTCCTGCACAGTGGGAACCAATTTGTCTAAATGATTTTATATCATCAAGCGATACATCATACCCTGCAAGGTGCAAAATAGCGTACAAGAGCATAGAGCCGTGTCCTGCAGATAAAATAAACCGGTCTCGGTCTGCCCAGTGAGGATTTTTTGGATTATGCCGTAGAATATTTCCATATAACACAGCTGCTAATTCTGCTGCTCCAAGCGGCAGTCCCGGATGTCCGGAGTTTGCTTTTTCAATAGCATCCATAGAAAGACTGCGGATAGAGAGAGCAACAGCATCAAGATTATTGTTCATAAAAATCTCCTTGGTATTGTAAACTATCTTATAGAAAAATAATCAGTTTATACTTTTATTCTAACAGAAATATTGAAAAAAATACAGAAGAATTATACAAACTTTACAGAACTAATGTTTTTTTGTTACAGGTTTATTTTGCATCGTTTCCCTGCATAAGCTTTCAGTGTGCGTGTAAGTGGTGTGTCTGTGTGTGGCGGTGGGAACATAGTTTTGGACATCCCGAGCAGGGATGCCTCAATCCTTCTCTTGTAAGGGTGGTCTTACGCTGTTTAGAAATTAGCAAGAAAATACATGCCGAGAAAAATTGCCAACCGGGCCTTTGCTGCCGAAAGCGGTTTAATATCGCGGAAACATTCAATATAAAACCAAAATAATCCAAAATCCGGATCGATACGGATAGCATATTCAAAAAACTCCATTGTGTTAGTTTGTTTGCCAAATAATAACATCACTACATCGCGAAGCACTGCAATGCATTCAGGCAGCTGCACACAATAATCAGTTTGAACTTCAATATGCCGCATTGTTTGGCAAAAATATTTCAGGCGGTAGAGAATATCGCCTTTAAATTCTTCGTTAGTTTGATCGACCCATGTTTTTTCCACCAGTAACCCAACATTTTTTTCAAAACTATCAATAAGCGCGAGTTGTTTTTGTTTAACTGAGTATGCAGTATTGCCGAATAATTCATTAAATGTCCCTGCTGCATAAAATGCGTCTGCTATTGCTAACGCATGAACCTCAAGCTCGCTAATATCCTCGGTTTCTAAAAATGCAGGGAGAGATTCTGTAGCGGCTTTTTTTACTTCTACCGGTAATAATATTTCATAACGATTAAAGATTGAATGGTGCATAGCTAAAAATGAGCTTAAATCACGATTTTGTCAAGAGCTGATTTTATCTCTACCGCATGGCATCTCTAAAAACTCAGGGATAGATTGTTAGAGCTGTCCCATCAGCACAGCTGATAGTATCGTATCTAAACCTAAGGAAACAGGTGAGCAAAGCTCACCACCAAAAACTGTCTCGCAATCCGCTGTAGCGGATATAATCAATCATTTCCTTACAGAAAAAGCAGGGAGGCTTTCAGTTTTGGACAGCCCCATATCGCATGTAAGTCCCATTCTCTGTAGTATATACCGGATTCGCCTGTTATTTTAAGATAACCCATGTAGAGCCTGAACCGCCGTCGCGCGCTTTCGGATGTCCTGTCTCTCCGGCGTATGGACATTCTTCTAAAAATTTCCGGACACAGCGAGTAAGAACAGGCTCCCCTTGTGAATGGTTGCCTTTACCGTGAATGATAAGCAGCTTTTTAAGACCTTTCCTATGAGCTTCCGCGAAAAACAGTGTGAGTTTTTCGCAGGCTTCCTCTGCGGTCATGCCGTGTAAATCAATTTCATCCTGCGGTTTTAAGGCTCGTATCCGTTTTTTTTCGTGTAATGTATCGGAAAGACTCAGCTCTTCGCTCATAGCGGCATCTTTATCATAGATGCCGTAGCGGTTTATCCAATGGTCTATCGGATGTATCTTTTTAGTGTTTTCTTTCGCATAGCGGTCGGAAACTCCTCGTTTTTTGTCTGCCTGTATTCTTTTTTTTCCATAAGGGCGGCTGGTTTGCTGCTCCCACTGGTCAAGAATGTCGCCGAAATTCACAGCAGCCTCCTACAGCGTTGCAGCGGCGGCCGGTTCTTGCATACGGGCATTTTTGAGTGCAGGCAGCAGCTGCTCAGTATAAAAACGATCTTCAATCGGCATATCGCAAACAGTTCTGCCGAGTTTTCGGTCTTTCCGTATACTACCGTGAAAATCACTGCCGGCTGTTACTAATAGGTTAAGCGATTGTGCGAGCTTTTCAAGTCTGACACATTCTCCTTTGCGGGCTGAGGAATGCCATGCTTCAATTCCCAGTAAGCCTTCCTTTTTAAAACTTTCGATTGCAGCCGGCAGCTTAGACCACGAAAGATATAATGACATAGGATGCGCCAACACCGGTACACCGTGTGCGGAACGGACAGCAGTGATAGCCTCTGCAAGTGATACGCATTCTTTTTTAACATAAAAAGGTCGCCCTTTTGCAAGATACTTGTGAAAGGCATCTTGAATATTTTTTGCTTTTTTTAATTCTATGAGATATTGTGCAAAATGCGGACGTCCTATTACTGCACCGTCTGCAAGTTGGGTAAGCCGCTGCATATCAAATGAAAGCCCCGCACTTTTAAATAAGCCGGCCATAATCTCGTTCCGGATATTCCGCTGCTCTTGTGAAAATCTTATAAGTCTTTGTACGGCATCATTTTGCGTATCTATTCCTAAGCCGAGTAAATGGAGTTCCCCCGGCTCCCATGCAACACTGATTTCTATACCGGGAACAATAGTAACGCCGTATTCTTTACCTGCCGCTTCCGCTTCTGCTATCCCCGCGACCGTATCGTGATCGGTAAGTGCCAAAACACTCACGCCTACTTGAGCTGCGAGAGCTGCAAGCGCAGACGGACTGAATGTGCCGTCGGAAGCAGTAGAATGGGTGTGTAAATCTATCATAACAGGTATCATACCCTAAAAAAGCGATAAGCACTAGGTTTTTTATGCAAGATATGATATACTCTTAAGCGATAGTTTTACACGCTATTACATTACTTTAATGTATGAAAGATAATAGGGTAGGCGCAGCTCTGCCGATTATCTTGGTAAACTGCTAAAACCGTTGCTGCAGATAGATTGCGTTACTAATGAACGGGAGGCGTTGGTGCATCTGTCTGTATGAATGCCTAAACTGCCTGCTTGTTTAAGCTGCCGACGGAATGGAGGATACTATGCCAAAAGCTGTTCAATACAGCGCAAATTCAGTCATTTATTTCTCAGGTGATTTTGATGCCCGTGTATTTTTGCTGCATAGCGGGCATATTGCGCTTAATTCTCTTGATATTGAAACCGGTGCTCAAGTAACTGAATATATTAAAACCGGAGAATTTTTTGGAGTAAAATCTGCATTAGGAAATTATCCGCGTGAAGAAAGCGCAATGGTATTGACTGATTCACTGGTCTATACATTTTCTGTGAATGAGTTTGAAGATTTTGCACAAAAAAATGCACGTATTATTATTCAAATGTTAAAAGTTTTTTCCCGCCAGTTGCGAAATGTGCATAGGCAGCTTGCGTCATTAATGGATAGTGAACAGGAAACCAATAATGAAGACGGTTTATTCACTGTTGCAACAGCGTTTTATAAATCTCAGCATTATCATGCGGCAGGGCAGGTTGCAGAACGGTATAAAGCACTGTATCCATCCGGCAGGCATTTGAATGCAATTTTACCTATCATTAGTAATTCTGCACAAATGTCCGGCAGAAGTTTTGGAGAAGCACGGCAAGAGCAGAGCAGCAGTGCAGGAGTAAAAACGAGTACTCCGCCGTCGGGGGCTATTCAACAGAATAATGATGCCGGATTAATGCTGAATTTCCAGTTAGCGGAAGATATGGTAAAACAGGGAAATTGGGCAGAGGCATATAAGCAATATCACTCCATTATCGAAGCGAATCAAGGACCAAAGGTTGAAATTTCGTATATTGGGGCAATCCTTTGTCTATACCAGCAAAAAGAGTATGTGCGATGTATTCAAATTGCTACCGGTTTTATTACTCATTATCCAAAATCATTAAAACTTGCAGAATGTTTAATGTACCTCGGTCTGTGTTATCAAGCATTGGATCGTCCTGATAAGGCTCTGCCGCTGTATGACAAAGCATTGACTTTAGCAGGACCACTGCTGGCACCTAAGATTAAAACGCTGCAAGCTGCCTGTGAAGGAGCCGTTCATGCCTAATTTATTTGCTTCATTTGCTCGATTTGCAAAAAAATTTCCTAAAGGTTCTGTTATATTTTCAGAATTTGAACCCGGCGGGTCTTTTTATCTTATTCAGTCGGGGCGTGTTCAGCTCATTAAAATTATTAATGGGGCTGAAAAAAATCTTGATATTTTGCAACAAGGAGAAATTTTCGGTGAAATGGCGGTGTTGGATAATTCGCCCCGCTCAGCTTCTGCAATTGCCTATGATGATGTCGTTGCGTTGGAGTTTAATAAAGAAAATTTCGAGATTCTGTTGACAGGCAATCCTGTTATTGCAATGCGGCTTTTAAAAACATTTGTCCGGCGTATTTATGCGCAAAAACGGCGATTTATGATTTTAACTATTCAAGATACTATCGCCCGTGTAGGCGATGTGTTTCTTATGCTGGATGAAACTCAGCCTGAACTTGATAGAACTACTCAGCAGCGTATTTTTATAACTACTCCTGAAGAAGTTGCACGTTGGTCAGGACTTACGATTGCTGTTGCAAGTGATGCCTTACGAAAATTTGCTGATCAAGGAAAGGTCGATCTCTATAATGACCGAATTGTAGTAAGAAACATTGTTGATCTGGGGCGTTTTGTCAGTACCCGCCGTTCCAAAGAAAGTAATGCATTCCTTGGGTAACCGGTATATTCTTCGATGAAATCGCTTCAAAAGACGATCCGCTCATGGGAAACCATGCAAGCTGCATTTATGCAGCTTGCGGAGGGGGTATTTCCTTATACGATTCAGGGACTGTCAGGCGGTATTTTTGCCTTTTTCCTCGCTGAGTATGTCCGGCAGTTCGGTTCAAATATTTGTATTGTTGTTCCAACCGAAAAAGAAATAGACGAGCTGCGAGCGGATTTGGATATTGCAGGATTGCAAATTCAAATTATTCCGTGGTGGGGAAATATGGCATACCGCCCTGTACAGGAGTCTGCACCGGTTTTTGCAGAACGTGCCGAAGCACTGATCCGTGTGTGCAATGGCAATATTCCGAACACTGTTACGGTAATGACGCAGCGGGCTTTTTTAACGCCGGTTCCGCCGCCTGAGTATTTAAAATCGCTTACTTGTACAATTAGCACCGGTGCAGAAATTAATGTAGATAAAATCGTTGAATTTCTGATACAGTGGGGATATACCCGTGTGCCGCGAGTGAGCGTCCGTGGTGAATTTGCCCTGCGCGGCGAGGTGCTTGACGTATGCACTGGTGCGAATAAGGGTTCCCAGCATACCGCCTACCGTATTCAGTTTGATTTTACCACGGTAGAAAAAATTAGAGCGTTTGACTTACATTCTCAATCTTCTGTAGAAGATTTTACGACGCTAACTATCTATCCTATGAAAGAAGTTATCTGGGATAGTGAACGGATCGAATGTTTTGCACGTAATATTCATAATGCACCGGAATTTTCTGAAGATAGCAATCGGCTTATTACACATATCACAGAACACGGCGGCTGTTCTGGTGAAGAAATGTTTTACTCGTTTGCTTTTGACAAACAGGCGACCGTGCTGGACTATTTTACCTCCGGTTCTGAAGCACCGGTGCTGCTGTTCATGGATTATGACCGGCAAAAAAATGCCATGGACACCTTAGAGCGTGAATATAACGGCTTATATAAAAAAGCAATGAGTGCGATTGACACTGATACAAAACATTCGCTTGTTATAACTGAATACCCCTCGCCGCGCCGTCTTTTGCTGTCATTTTCAGAATTAGCGCATACATACCGCCGAAGTATCTTTTTACGGTCATTAAAAGATACGGAAGGTGGTACGCCGCCGATTGTGTTTAACTGTGAGCCGCCGCGGAGTTTTTTCGGGAATATTGTCTATTTAAAGGAAGAGATTGCGCATTTGCTGGCAGATGATTGGCATATTTTTGTTTTTGCAGAAAGTGAAGCGCAAGCATTACGTATACAAGAAATTATTAAAAATCCTGAGGTAGTTATTTTTCCCCTTACGCTGTCTTCCGGTTTCCGTATTCCTGAACAAAAAATCTTGGTTATTCAAGAAAATGAGATTTTTGGACGGCGGCGGCGTATCCCTAAGTCGGTAAAACAAGTAAAAAGCTCCGTTATTGATACCTTTGTTGAACTTAATCCGGGGGATTTTGTTGTACATGTTAATTACGGTATTGGGCAATTTAAGGGCATTGAGCGTGTAAAAACGCTTGGACATGAGCGGGACTATATCAATCTTTTGTATGCACAGGATGAAACAGTTTTTATTCCGATAGAGCAGGCAAATCTTGTACAGCGGTATATTGGGAACGAGGGAGAAAATCCCCGTTTAGATACCATTGGTTCCAAGTCGTGGGAAAACCGGAAAAATAGGGTTAAAAAGTCTGTAGAAGATATTGCTGATAAATTGATAGATTTATATTCCCGCAGAAAAGCTGCGGGAGGCTTTGCTTTTGCCAAAGATAATGAATGGCAGACCGCTTTTGAAGCAGCGTTTCCCTATGAAGAAACCGAAGATCAGCTTACTTGTATTAGCGAGGTAAAGTCCGATATGGAAAAACCGGTTCCCATGGATAGACTTGTGTGCGGCGATGTTGGGTATGGAAAGACGGAAATTGCTATGCGGGCGGCATTTAAGGCGGTTATGAGCGGTAAGCAGGCAGCGTATCTTGCTCCGACAACTATTCTTGCAGAACAGCATTTTGAAAGTTTTAATGAGCGGTTTCAAAAGTTTCCAGTACGGGTTGCGCGTCTTTCCCGTTTTGTGCCGCGGGCAGAACAAAAAAAGATTCTTGAGCAGTTAAAAAAAGGGGAGATTGATATTGTTGTTGGTACTCATCGGATTATTCAAAAAGATGTTGTTTTTAAAGACCTCGGTTTGATGATGATTGATGAAGAGCAGCGGTTTGGGGTAAAAGATAAAGAACGCTTAAAACAGATGAAAACCAATATCGACTGTTTATCATTAAGTGCAACGCCGATTCCCCGTACCCTGCATATCAGCTTGCTTAAAATTCGGGATATGAGCTTGCTGACAACCCCGCCGCAGAACCGCCGTCCGGTAGAAACCGTTATTTCTGCTTTTGACCCTGAAAAAGTTGCCCGTGCAATACGATTTGAAGTTGATCGCGGCGGACAGGTGTTTTATCTGCATAATCGGGTAGAAAGTTTGGAAGAAACACGCCATACAATCCAGCGGCTGATTCCGGAAGTGCTTATTGATATTGCACATGGACAGATGTCGGCCGCGGAATTGGAAGATATTTTTAGACGGTTTAATATGGGCGGTTTTCATGTGCTTATTGCAACAACCATTATTGAAAACGGTATTGATATTCCGAATGCCAATACGATTATTATTGACCGTGCCGATATGTACGGCGTATCTCAACTCTATCAGCTGCGCGGGCGTGTTGGGCGTTCCGATAAAAAAGCTTATGCCTACTTACTCTATCCTGAAAATAAAGCATTGTCAGAAATAGCGATGAAGCGGCTGCAAGTTATTTCCGATTTTACGGAGCTTGGTTCCGGTTTTAAAATCGCTATGAAAGATATGGAAATTCGCGGTGCTGGTAATCTGCTTGGAAAAGAGCAGTCCGGCGATATTTATTCGGTCGGGTTTGATTTATATTTACGCTTGCTGGAAGAGGCGGTAGAGCGGCTGCAAAATGCCGGATATGAACCGGAGCCGGAACCTGTGATAGAGCTTGAGTATACCGGTTTTATACCGGAAACATATATCGCCGTTCCAGAGACAAAAATGGAAGTATATAAAAAAATTGCAGCAGTACGGACAACAGCCGATTTGGATAGTCTCTATGCAGAAATGACGGATCGTTTTGGACCAATACCGGAAGAAGCTGAAAGTTTGCTGGCACTTGCCGAAATAAAAATTACCTGTGCAAAGCTCCTTATTGCGAGTTTGAAAGAGCGGAATGGGGTTGTTAAAATTACATTTGCAAAGGTATCAAAAATATCTATTGATAAACTACTCCGTATGATTAAAGAATCGGCGGGGAGAGTTCGGCTTGATGCAAAACAGCCGAATGTGATTATACTTGAAACCGGCAACATCGGTTTAAAAGAAAAAAGTGAATTTATCAGCGAAAAACTGAATCAGCTATAGTGCTGCTATATTCAGACTGGGTGGACGCTATTTGCATAGGATACCGGTTTAGAAACGTCCGTTTCAGAACAGGCTGCTTTTGAATGTATTTGACAGCCCTGTTACTGCTGCGAACCACCGCCATCCATAGCGGTTCTGATAGTCATTACTGTATAAAGACTTAATTTTAAACTCGTTGTCAGCTATGCTGATGAGGATGCCATTGCCAGTCTGCTATTTTCTGTCATAGTCTGCCTGCTGCCTATGCTTCTCTGTACTCAAATCTATTGAGCATCGCAAATAAAGCTTAAGGAAAACCGGTGAGCAAAGCTCATCTCTAAAAACTTCCGTTTTTAGAGGTTCCCATTTTAATTCGAGTAGAATTTAATTCCCCAATGCCATGATTTGGGGTGATTCATTCCTGATTTTTATTAAAATTTTTATAAAAAAATGCATTTTTTTGTACTTTCCCTCTTGACATGATGGGGGGGGGGGGGTATACTGATAATAAGTGTGAATTCTTTATGGATTCATCAATTTTAATGCGTAATGGGAAGCATTACGGAACTTTAATGGAGGCATATATGAACATGAAATTAAGTTCACGTATTGTTGCCGGTTTAGGGCTTGCTGC
>JBQMYN010000013.1:0-33949 GCA_052173475.1 Treponema sp. | reverse complement strand
AATCATTTCCTTACAGAAAAAGCCGATAGGCTTTCAGTTTTTGGACAGCCCCAAGTTTATTGTACCGTAATTTTTTTCAGCCGCCAAATATCCTGCACATAATCTTCAATTGTTCTGTCAGAACTGAATTTTCCTGATCGGGCAATATTCAGTAAGCACATTTTTGCCCACTTCATTGGGTCTTTATAGGCTTCAAGAACTTTTTTATGAGCTTCTGTGTATGAATCAAAGTCAGCAAGCACATAGTACACATCAGGCCGCTGCCCTTCAACGCCGTATATAAGAGAGTCATACAATTCTCTAAAACTATTATCGCCGGGTGCAGTATAGGTTCCGTCTATCAGCTGGTTGAGTGCTTTTTCCAAGGCAGGATTACGGTGAATATACTCTTGCGGATTGTAGCTATGCGCTGTTTCCATACTCAGAATTTCATCCGCAGTCAAACCGAAAATAAAAGCATTTTCTGCGCCTGCTTCTTCAACAATTTCAATATTTGCGCCATCAAGCGTTCCCAACGTAAGTGCCCCGTTTATCATGAACTTCATGTTGCCTGTGCCTGATGCCTCTTTTCCCGCGGTAGAAATTTGTTCGGACACATCAGAAGCAGGGAATATTTTTTCGGCAGCAGACACCCGGTAATTTTCTACAAAAACAACCTTCAGCTTTCCATTTACCCGATGATCGTTGTTTATCCGGTCAGCAATGGTGTTAATCAGTTTAATAATTGCCTTTGCCCGCCGATAACCGGAAGCAGCTTTTGCTCCAAAAATAAATGTCTGCGGAATAGGGTCATCGTCAGGATTTTCCAGCAATGTATTATACAACGTCATAATATGGAGTACATTTAAAAGCTGCCGTTTATATTCATGGAGCCGCTTAATTTGTACGTCAAACACTGAATGAGGATCAATAGTAATTCCCTGCGTTTTTTTCAAAAACTCAGCAAGGATTTCTTTATTATGCTTTTTAATGGCTATCAATTCTTTCAACGCATCTTCATTGTCAACTAGTTTTTCAAGCTTTCTAAGCTGCGGAAAGTCTTTTATCCAACCTGAGCCGATATGTTTTGTGATAAATGCCGCTAGGTCGGGGTTTGCCGTAAGCAGCCAACGCCGCTGGGTAACACCGTTTGTTTTATTATTAAACTTCTGCGGATAGAGTCCGTACCAATCGGCAAGTTCCTTTTTCTTCAATATATCGGTATGCAACGCAGCAACACCGTTTACAGAAAACGATCCGGCAATGGCAAGCCATGCCATCCGTATTTTTCCCTCACCGATAATTGCCATTTTATTATGCTTTTTCCAATCTGTCGGATATTTATCCCGAAGTTCAACTAAGAAACGGCGATTAATTTCTTCAATAATCTGATACACACGCGGTAAGAGTCTCTGAAAAATGTCAATAGGCCATTTTTCTAAGGCTTCTGCAAGAATAGTATGATTAGTATAGGCAAATGTGTCCGTTACAATCTTCCATGCGGCATCCCAGCCCAGATGCTGTTCATCCATTAAGAGCCGCATCAGTTCAGGAATTGCCACAACAGGATGCGTATCGTTTAATTGAATAACGTTATATTGAGGGAATTTCGCAAAATCAGTACCATGCTTACGGATAAAAGCATTCAAAAGATCCTGCAAGCTCGCAGAAGTAAAGAAATACTGCTGTTTTAAGCGGAGTGTTTTACCTGAGGGACCCGAATCATTGGGATATAAAACGCGCGAAATATTTTCAGCAGAATTTTGACGTGCAACAGCAGCAGTATATTCCATATTGTTGAACAACTGGAGATCAAAGCCGTCTGCTGAGGAGGCTTCCCATAAACACAGCCGGTTGATAGTATTGGTGTCGTAGCCGATAATTGCCATATCGTACGGCGTTGCAATAACTTCTTCAGCATTTTCTAAGGAATACAGTAAATCGCCGTTCGGCTGCTGTGTAC
This sequence comes from Treponema sp., assembly GCA_052173475.1. Taxonomy (GTDB): domain Bacteria; phylum Spirochaetota; class Spirochaetia; order Treponematales; family Treponemataceae; genus Treponema. The sequence goes on along the minus strand of JBQMYN010000013.1, from coordinate 32,007 downwards.
ACACAGGAGTACCGCCGAAATAGACCTTTACAGCACGGTCATCACGGCGTACCTCCCAAGGATCACGGAATTTACGCCAATTATCGGGATATTCAACCTGCTGACCATTGACAATCCGCTGTTCAAACATCCCATACTGATACCGTATGCCATACCCATGCCCCGGATAGTCCAATGTTGCAAGCGAGTCAAGAAAACAAGCAGCAAGCCGACCAAGTCCGCCATTACCTAAACCGGCATCAGGTTCTTCATCTTCAATATCACGATATGCAATACCGAGTTCGCTCAGTAATTCTTCCAAAACAGCACGCATTCCGGTATTATTAAGATTATTTGATAATGCGCGCCCCATAAGAAATTCTGCAGAAAAATAATACATTTGCCGGACTTCCGGTGCTTCTTGAGCATTGCGGGTTGCAAAAACATTCGGCTGCAGCATATCCATTACACTGCTTGCAGCAACATCATATAATTCCCGTTTTGTCGCCTCTGAAATGTCCTTACTGAAATTACGTTTCAGTTTTCCGATAATACTTGCGCGAAGTATATCTTTTTTTTCCTGTAAAGTTTTATTGTGTAAAGAATTCATTATTATACTCCCATAAAAAGTTAAGAAGAAAGTATCAACTTTCAAGTAACTTTTTACGCACGTTCGCAACAAAGTAAGAACGTGCAGGTGATATACAAGTTTGCGCTTAAGCAAACTTGAGTAAATAAAAGCTACGCTCGTTATACGGCTTTTAGTTTACACTCCTCTTTCCAATCTGCGGTATTCGTACCGGCACAATGCACTTGTATTGTACCTTTATTTTAAAAGCAGTACAACCGCACTTGCTGCCAGTACTACATATTTTTGCTGATTTTCCAACAATACCGCATTTTCAGCTTGAAGAAAATCATCTCCTGAATGATACGAAGTATCAATAAGCCGATACCATTTTTTCCCTTGCGGAGGAGGATATATGGTTGCAGTAACATCAAGTCCGCCGGCATTAAGGATAATATAAAAACTGTTGTCATCACGCTCGGCGCGGGTATCCGCTTTAGTACCGTCAAGAAAATAGGCTAAAAACGGCGAAGGTTTTGACCAATCAGGAGTATTACCCTGTGCATCAAACCAGCAAATATCCCGTTCATGCTTACCGGCTGCGGCTGTTCCCGTTAAAAATTCTGAACGTAAAAACACAGGATGCTGTTTCCGCAATGCAATGAGCTTCTGTGTAAAGTTAAGCATATCATAGTTTTCTTCCATGAGCTTCCAATCCATCCAGCTAATTTCATTGTCTTGGCAGTAAGGGTTATTATTTCCTTTTTGTGTCCGAAGCACCTCATCGCCGGCAGTAATCATTGGAGTTCCAAGAGATAAGAGCAGTGTCAGCATGATATTTTTTGCTTTTTGTTTCCGAAACCGCTCGATATGCGTATTTTCCGTTTTGCCTTCAAAACCGTGATTGCTGCTGCAATTATTATCTGTGCCATCTCTATTGTTTTCGCCATTTTCTTCGTTATGCTTATAGGTATAGCTCAGTAAATCATAAAGGGTAAATCCGTCATGGCTTGTAACAAAGTTAATGGAATGAAACGGCTTTCGCCCATCATCCATATAAAGGTCGGCGGAGCCGGTAACACGGGTAGCAATTTGCCGCGAATATGGAGTATCACCCCGCCAAAAGAGCCGGACATCATCACGGAAACGGTCATTCCACTCCGCCCACCTGCCTCCGGGGAAATTCCCTACCTGATAGGCTCCGCCTGCATCCCATGCTTCTGCAATAATTTTGGTATTCCTCAGTATGGGGTCTTCAGCAATGTGTTCGATGGTGGGCGGATTATCCATTAAAGAACCGCGCTGATCCCGTCCCAGAATGGAACCAAGGTCAAACCGGAAGCCGTCAACGTGCATTTCCGTTACCCAATAGTGCAGGCAGTCAAGAATAAAGGTCTGTACTATCGGATGATTACAGTTGAGCGTGTTGCCGCATCCTGAGTAATTACGATAATAGCGGGTATTATCTTCAAGTATATAATAGATTGTGTTGTCAAATCCGCGGAAAGAAAGGGTCGGTCCGAACTCACTGCCTTCTGCCGTATGATTAAATACAATATCAAGAATTACCTCAATACCATTTTTGTGCAGCTCCCGAACCATACGCTTAAATTCAAAAACAGGACTTGAGCCACTTCTGCATGATGCATACCCACCCTTGGGCGTAAAAAATGCAATCGTACTGTATCCCCAGTAATTCTTAAGTTTTTCGCCGGTACGGGGATTGATACGGGTAAGCTCATTTTCATTAAATTCGTGAATAGGCAGCAGCTCTAAACTGGTAATACCGAGTTTCTTTAAGTAAGGTATTGATTCAATAATACCTTGATAGGTACCCTTATGCTGCTGCGGCGCATTCGGATGACAAGACAGTCCTTTTACATGAGCTTCATAAATAACACAGTCGCGCAGCGGATAGTTAAGCGGGCGGTCTCCCTCCCAGTCAAAGTCATTATCATCTATAACAATGCACTTAGGGAACTGCCCAGCAGACTGTTTGGTTAAAAATGCCAAATCACCGTCAATATGCGGCGGAGGTGTCTGCTGAATAAAATTACCGGAAAAAACATCCGTATTTGCGAGTCCGCGCGCATAGGGGTCGATAAGGTAGTTACGGCTGTTAAAACGCATTCCCTGATGCGGTACAAAAGGTCCTTCTACCCGATACAGATAGAGTGCATCTTTAGACAAGCCCTGCACAAAGACATGCCATATATCGCCTGTCTTATTCCGTTCCTTATCAAAGGTATACGAATATGCCGGCGCAGAATCCTCTGCTTTTTCAAAAATTTCCAAAACTACCGAAGAGGCATTACGGGAGAAAACACTAAAATTTACTCCGCCGCTGCGGATAGATGCTCCGTAGGGCAATGGATTGCCCGATAAAAATGACAAATGTTCCATCAATATCTCCGAATGTAGCATGAAAATAAAAATTATGCTATACTAGTAACTACTTAACATGAGGAATATGCTCTATGAAAAAGATACCTATTGCCAGTACCATTCAATCAACTGTTTCTGCGATGAACGCTGCATGTAAACAGTCGAATTACCGTATTGTTTCAAAACAATTGATCAATTACTCCGAAGTGCTTGCTGCATTCAGGTATGAAATGCCTGAAATCAAGATTATTGACTTCGGAGATCCTGCCATCAATGCAGAAAAATGCTTGAAAGTTGTTACTGATGATCCATGGTTGCTATTTGGTGGGGTTATCGCCATCGTAGAATCTCAAGAACAAAAAGCGGGTTTGGAGCAGCGGAAAGAGCCGAATTTTCTCTTTATCCTAACACGGACAGAGTTTGAAAAATATGCCGAGCAAATTGTAAAAATTTTAAATCAGCAGGAGCAATTTCTTGTCAACCGGGGCATGAAGCATCCTGCTGATGCACACGAAAGCGGCAGTTTTACCAGCGATACAGATCCGTTTGAAATTATTTTCTATGCAAATTTGATAGCAACATATTTGTATAATACTGATAGAATAAATCACGCTGAACGGAGTGCTTTTCTTGGTGCTATGATGGAGCTGCTTTTAAATGCGGTAGAACACGGTAACTGCAAAATTTCTTATGAAGAAAAAACACAGTGGCTTAAAGAAGGGAAAGATATTCTTGCACTCATAAAGTTAAAGCGGCTCGATCCTGAAATCAATAAGAAAAAAATTCTTATTACCTATGACATTTCTCCTAAACGGACACGAATTACCATTGCAGATGACGGCGACGGCTTTGACTGGCGGTCAGCCCTAGATGCACCATTTAAGGCAGGGCTGCATGGAATGGGTATTAAAATGAGTCAAACCTTTGTACAGGATATGGTCTATAATGATAAAGGCAATGAAGTTTCTTTTTCAGTACCTAATCAAAAAAACACGACGAATTTAACGCCTGCAATTTTAAAAAATCAAGAGATGCTCTGTTTTACCCACTTACAAGTAGTATGCAAACAAAATGATCAATCAAATAATCTCTTTTATATTTGCTCGGGGCGATACGCAGTATACGTAGATAACATCTTAATTAGTGTATTAACACCTGCTGATATTTTTATTGGTGAAATGGCTTTTTTAACAAATAATAAGCGGTCTGCAACAGTGATTGCGATAGGAGACGGATCGTTAATTAAATTACCGAAAATGCAGTTTATGCAGTTAATTGAAAACTATCCGCACTATGGTATATTTTTATCACGCCTTTTAGCAGGACGCTTACTAAAACAAGCACACACAAGTGCTACACTGAAAAATGAACTTAATACCATTCAGCAAGATGGTATGATCGCTGCTGAAAAGGTATAAACCAGTAAGGAAACGGGGATATTCCAAAAGCACCCAACTTTTTACCGCCGGCAATGATATCCCCGTGAGCTTTACTCACCGGTGTTCCTCATTCTGATTATGCATACGTTCCAGTTCAGCCATTACCATATCCACAACAATCTGCTTTTTATCATCATGCGCTCCGCACTGCTGTTTTGCACGTTCACGGAACTCAGCACAGTGAATAACCGGACTTACCTCCATAACAACCGTATCACGTACAACCACATCTTTTGTCATATTGGAAGGATCATCAGAAATTCTCAAGCAGTTGCCGTTAATCGAAATAAGAAGCATAATATCTGAACTGCGGATGTACGAATCAATTTCCCGAACGCCCCGTTTTGTTTCCGGATTTCCGGGACGGTAGCGGGTGCCGGCTGGAAAGACAATAATCACTTTTCCCGCTTGGCGGGCTTCTTCCAATGCTTTCATTGCCGCGAGATTAATGCCTCTACTGCGTTTTTGTTCTTCTTGCAATATAGCCGGATCAGTAATCCCTGAAAGGCTTCTGCTGGGATAAATCACAATCCGCTCATAGCCTTCAGTTAATGCAGCAATACGCGCATCCTCTTCAGTTAATTTCATTCCTGCAATAGAAATACAGCGTTTTGACAAATCTTTGCCGACATCTCCAGTTTGTTCCATTAAATAGAGTAAAATGGGTAAATCCATATTGCTATAATGTTCAGCAAGAATAATACCTTTCTTTCCTTGATTAAGCCCATCCATAAATGCAGCGAGATGTTCGGACGGGTACATTTTGGAATGCTCAAGCAACAGTTTTTCTATCATTGAAGTTACAATCGCCCTGATATGAGGATTTTCATGCTTGTGAACATTATGCTCGGTAATTATATTATCCTTACTGGCATATTGTTCAACAAGAGGGCTAAGGTCTTGCAATACGTCCCTCAAAGAAAGATTTTCTTTCATTATTATATACTCCTTTTATGAAAGATTTTTGAGTATATTGGGTAATTCATAAATTGAACCGATTGAATGAATCCCTGACTCATCATAAAAATGCGCATATTTACGCGGTTCGTCAATGAGAACCGCCTCTCCGCCAAGTGCTTTATATGCTTTTACATACACAGGATAATCATCTAAAAAAAGTGTTTCTTCTATCGTTTTGTGTACTGCCTGTAGCGTATTTAGGAAACACGCAGCGGCAGGCTTACCGATACCATTATGGTAGGTTATATCAAAAATACCGAGAAACAGGTCGTAGATATTAAAAAACCGCAATACCCGTTCGGCATGCGCCATCGGTGCATTAGTCAGAAGAGATAACGGCATATTCAGTGATTGCAGAAATCCCCGCAACAGGGGATTTGGTTCAAGTTCTTCTAATTCCGAAGCGGGGTGCACTGCGGCAAAGTATGCTTCTCTATCTGTAAAATGGTATTCCGTTTCCAGCCATTCAAGAGTAGTTCCATAGAACGCCCTATGCCGGCGTTGCAGAGTCCGGGCCTGCTCAAAGGGCAGCTGTAAAAAATCTGCAATAAATTGAAACATACGTTCAGTTATTTTTTTATCCATAAGATTTGACTTTGGATACAAGGTATTATCAAGATCAAAAAGAATATGCCGTATCATAACATACCAGTATATCAGAAAACAGGAGAAAGTCCATGAAAATAGCTTTTTTCCGCGCTATATGCATGGGCATCAACAGTAAGACTGATAACGGTAAAGCTCCCGTCTGCATTCTTAATACAGCGTTTTATATCTTTATTAATTTTTTGCTGATGCATATCATACACTGCTTGCGAAATAATAAAATTTTCAGGAGTACCCTCAATTGTCTGATGAGGAATAAGCACCTGTGCCTGTAGACCCGAAGAAGAAAAAAAATGGATAAGCTGTGCAGATTCATGGAGTGAGTTTGAAAACGATGCAGGTATTGTCAAAGTATTGACGGTTAAAAAAGCGGTACTGCCGCATAAAAATGAATTATCTGCTATCTTTGTCCATTGACTATCCAGCGTAAACGGATGATTGTGTATAGTAATTGTTTCTTTTTTAGCTTGTTTATTTCTTTTAAATTGATTAACCGCCTGTTGTATAACGGGCGGCGTAAATTCATAAAAAGTATGCTCCCCGCTGCCGCGAATGCTGCCGTGTTCTAACAGTTCAAGAACAAGCCCTGTTTTTGTATTGGTAATAGTCTTCAAATGAAAGAGGGGTATGGTATTATCGAACGTAAGCGTTACCGCCCCGCCGAATGCAAACATATCTGCCGCAAGGCTATCCTGTGCAATGGGATCGCGTTGTCCTGCAGGCAGCACCTTTTTCTCATAGAGTGCGGGGAGTAAGGTCATCAGATAATTCACACCAAAAGTATCATCCTGCGTAATCTGCGAAATAATATTTTGTCCTACCAGCTCTAAGGTCTTTTGTTTTGTTTTACAGCTAAAAAGGATAGATACACGGCTGTTTGTTTCAGGAGTATGCAAAAAAGCACCGTATGTCTCATCGTCATAATACAAAAAGCCGATCCATGTAGGATTTTTCCATGAGTAATCCCGATATATAACAAAATCACCTGATACGGTACCTTCTTTCTGTTCATCAGTGCTATGCAGTGAACTATCTGCCGATAACGAACATATACCGGCTGCAATCACAAAAAGAAATAATAAAAATTTTTTAACCGATTTATTACGATAATACATTACTCACTCCCCGTATTAAATGTAGAAGAATGATACTAACTTTTTTCTGCATGCTCTTCTGCATACTTCCTAAAATCATCTTCACTCATCTTATCAGCGTAAATAGGATAGAGTGCTTCTACCAAATCGTCTAATGAAGGAAACTTTGCCCCGTCTAACTTATATGCCATTATTAAGCCTCGCTTATTGTTTCTAAAATGCGTTGTAATTCCTCTTTTGTACCCTTTAGTAAAGGAATATTTTTAATCGGTTCATCAATGCCTTGAAGCGAGTCAGGGATAATAGGCGATTCTCCGCATATTTCCTTAAACTTACCGCTTTCCAGTGCAGGATGATCTTTTGATACCAATACCAGTGCTTCTTCTCCTTGCCGTTTGAAAAGCGGCTGCTCCAATGCGGCAGCATAGGCACACGCCGTTGCAGTATCAAACATAATACCGTACCGCTTGTATGATTTTACAATTAATGCTTCCGCTTTTTCTTTTAAAACGTGTGCAGGAAATACAATAGATTTCATAATTGCAGGGCTTACGGAGAATACTTGTTCCAGCCGCTCAATGCTGGAAGGTACTGCCGGATCTGCAGCACTCCGTTGTATCAGCGGAATATCGGCAGTACGGCACACACAACCTCCATCAGAACCTGCATTTAAGACATCCGTTGCATCCGTAATAAAACCGGTTACCGGCAGACAAAACTTCCATGCATATAATCCTGCACTTAAATTACTATAGTTACCCGATGGAACTGCATAAAAAATTTCCCCCGATGTGCGTTTTTTTATGCGGGTAAATGCAAACATATAGAAAAACACTTGCGGTAAAATCCGTCCAATGTTGATGGTGTTTGCAAGGGTTAAATTAAACTGCCGTACAAATGTTATATCCTGATAGATTGAACGGATAATATTCTGCACATCATTCATATCTCCATCAATTTCTACCGGATAGACAGAACCGCCGTTTTGGTATAACTGTTCAGGCTTTAAACCTTTTGCATAGCCCTTTGGATAGAGAATAACCAGCTTTAAATGTTTTTTATCCCCAAAAGCGGCTGCCATACTGCGCCCGTTTAAGCCGGTGCTGGACGCGATAACAATAGCATTCTTCTCATCTATTGTCAGTAGGTTCTCAAGGGCAGAGGCAAACCACAAAAAGCTGAAATCGCGATGGTTACCCGTCGGGCCGTGAAACAGCTCTAGTAAAAACAGCTTATCATCAAGCTGCCGCAGCCGCGGACTATAGTGGCGAAACCCCTTGACGGCTATCCGCTCAGATACAACAGGGCTAATCTCTTCTTTGAGCAACGCTGCCGTTAAAGAACCGGCAATCGCAGAAAACGAGGTGCGTTCATTCATGTGTAAGAACCATGAACGCAGGTCATGCTCAGAAACAGGAACATACAGCCCGCCGTCAGAGGGCATACAGTTCAATATAGCATTTTTAAAAGAAACTGAATAGTTGCTATTGCGTGTACTTGCAAGTTTCATTCTTTTACCGTAACTCCTTGTGTCAGCCGGTATTTTTTTATAAATTTTTCCGGACGGTAGCTCATTTTTGCATGGCGTAATCCTTCATCGCCCAAATCTTGTTCACGGTTAATATAGAGTACCGTTTCGGGTAAACTTTGTGCAAATGCATAGTTAATATACTGATATACTCCGCGAAAATCGCTGCGTGCTTTTTCAAAATGTACAACAGCTGTCGTATTTCCCACTGTCAACTCTGCAAGACACCATGCAATCGGTTCATTTTGTACGTATAACACAGAGCCGAACATATCGGTTTCCATGATATGCAGTAAAGCTTCCTGTGCAGCGTTATAATCTGTTTCGACTACATTCTGCTGTTCTGCTGCCCAGTGCTCCAATACACTTCGAGCATCCGCTATTGTCAGTGCATTTAATGGTTTAACCGAAAAATCAGGATAACTTTGTAAAAAGCCGTTTACATGATTTTTTTTCTTATGCAATTTTTTTCCTGCTAAGGTACTCAGACTTTTCTGCATATACACATAGTCAAAATTATCACGATCTTCTTCAATGGAACACCCTAAGTGTTCAAATAGCTCTTTATTTTTTATTATATATGATTCTGAAATAAATTTCCAGTCTGAATATGTTTTAAATAATTCTTTAATAATCTCAGGCGACACTGTTCCTATCGGAATAAAGAAAAAGCGGGTTGTTTTATCCTTACCTGTAACAATAATACTGCCATTTGAAAATGTACTTACTTTATACTGGTAGTAGTAACGAAAAAAATATAAATGTCCAAAAGTGAACTCAGAAAGCCCGTCGGTTTGCACTTTGAGTGTTTTGCTGATGCTATCTGCCGTTTCAAAAGTCATAGGGATAAATTCCGGATAGCAAGGAATACTAGTCATTCCTTATGATACTCTTTTATAAAAAAAATCTCAAGTATGTGACTATTGCAGAAGCTATTGGGCATCTACAAAAAGCTCAGGTATAGATTTTTAGCAGATGATCGGGGATGTCCCAAAAGTTGGCTACTTTTTGCCGCTAGCAATGACATCCCCATTTCCGCTACTTACTCAGATGTTCGGCAAAGAACCGTTCCATAGCGCGGTAAAAGTCAAAGCGGTTTTCTTCGTTGTGGAAACCATGTCCTTCGTTATCTTTCACCATGTATTCGACGGCAATGTTTTTCTGCTTGAGCGCATTGACAATCTGGTCTGAATGCTCTTTTTTTACGCGGGGATCGTTTGCTCCCTGTGCTACAAAAAGCGGTACCTTAATGGCATCGATATGGAAAATCGGAGAAACTTCTTCCAGCAGTGCCTTATCTTTTTCAGGATCACCGATCATCTCGTACATCATCTGCCGTCCCTGCTCCCAATAGGGCGGTAAGGTTTCAAACAGGGTGAAGAGATTGGAAACGCCTACATAGTCAACCGCACAGGTGTACAGGTCGGGGGTAAAGGTAACGCCGGCAAGCGTTGCATATCCGCCGTAAGAGCCGCCGTAGATGGCAATCCGTTTGGGATCGGCAATTCCTTGACTGATAAGCCACTGCACGCCGTCCGTCACATCATCCTGCATTTTCTTGCCCCACTGCTTAAAGCCCTTTGTCCAGAACTCTTTGCCGTAGCCGGTTGAGCTGCGGAAGTTCATCTGCAGCACGGCGTATCCGCGGTTTGCTAAGAATTGTACCTCAGAATTATACCCCCAATAGTCGCGTGCCCACGGACCTCCGTGCGGATTGATCACAACCGGCAGATTTTTTGCCTGTTTTCCAGCAGGGATTGTCAGATAGCCGTGAATAGTCAGTCCGTCAGAGCTTTTGTACTGAATAGGCTGCATCGAAGCCATTTTTGCGCTGTCAATCCACGGAGCAATTTCAGCAAGCAGGGTAAAACTCTCGTCGGCTGTATCATACACATAATACGCACCGGGTGTTTTATCGGAATAGGTGCGGATAATATAGACCGTCTCGTCCCTGTTTGATGAGGTGATTCCTACTTCAAGCCCGGGAAATTTTTTTTCAAGTTCAGCTTGAAGTGCTTCCCGCTGCTTATCAAAGAAATGGTAGCCGCGCTTATCAGCGTAATAGATGACTCCGGTAATCACTTTCCGTTTTTCGGAATAGATAAGCGATTCCGCATCGACTTCGGGATGTTCAAATATGAGTTCACCCTGCTTTTTTGTTTCAGGGTTAAAGGTATAAATTGCGGCTTTGTCCCTGCCGAGGTTCGAGACAACATACAGCTCCTTATTATCGAAAGTCATTAACAGCGGGCTGAATGTGTCCTTAAAGCCCGTTTCCATAACTGAAACGAACGGGTCTTGTTCGGTTTTACGGTAGAGTACGCCGGTATTTACCCCGTCTGTAGTCGTTGCAACACGGAGTTTTCCATCGTGATCGGTCATCCAGCCGGAAATGTTCCCGGGATTTTCCGCAATCATCGTAAGCGAATCATCGCTAAAGTTGAGCCGGTACACATCAAACACTTGCGGGTTGCGCTTATTCAACGAAATGAGCATCTCATGTTCGTTATCTTTCAGATCATCCACAATTCCAACCCGAACATCCTTAAACGGCGTTCTGTTTTTCAGATTAGAACCATCTTTTTGCACAGTATAGAGTTGGTAGTTTTCATCCCCGCCGGTGTCCTGTAAAAAGGCAATAAGCGAATTATTTGCCCAAAAATAGGTTGCAATATCGCGGCTTTCCGCTGTGGTAACCCGCACCGCAGTATCCGATCCCCGTTTTTGCACAAAAACGTTCATGCGGTTTTTCCATGCCTGCATAAATGCGATATGCGTCCCGTCGGGGGATATGCTGAATCTGCTTTTTGATGGATTTTTAAAAAAATCCTCTACCGGAATATATCCTTTTCCGGCATGAGCCGATTCGCCGTTTTGCGAGGGATTCCCCGCACTGGTAGACATACATGCGGTCAACAATCCTGCACAGATTAAACCTGTACACACTGACCATAAGATGTTTGTTTTCTTCATAATTACCTCCATATTAACAGTATCGGCTTCCGTACAACATTTCTAAAAACTCTAGGGAACCTCTAAAAACTCGGTTAGATTTTTAGAAGTTCTCTCTATAATACAGCCCCGTTTCTGCTAATTATCTCGAATAATGTAGGATAGCATAATCGTTTATTCTATGCTACACTGAATTGTATGCTTATGCACGAGGTTGTTTTCTATAAATTGGTATACAGGAGGATACAATGTTCAATTTTATTTTTGATGTGCCGGTAAAGATATTGTTCGGAAAAGGCAGTATCGAGGGGCTTGCCGATGAAATACTACAGCATGGCAATAGAGTGCTGCTCTGCTACGGAGGCGGGAGTATCAAAAAGATCGGTCTTTACAGCACAATAACGGAGCAGTTACAATCAAAAGGTATCTTTTACGCAGAATTGTCCGGCATCTCTCCCAACCCGCGAATAGAAGAAGTTGAAAAAGGAATTGCGCTGGTACGGAAATATATGCTGAATTTTATTCTTCCTGTCGGCGGCGGAAGTTCTATTGATTGTGCTAAGGCAATCGCTGCAGGTGTACACTATACCGGCGATCCGTGGGACATTGTTACCCGCAAAGTATCTGCAACGCAAGCTATTCCGCTCGGCACTGTTTTGACTCTTGCCGCAACGGGTTCCGAAATGAATTGCGGGGCAGTTATCACTAATTTTAAAACGAAGGAAAAGCTCGGCTTTGAAGTTCCGCTTGTGATGCCTAAATTTTCGGTGATGGATCCGTGCTACACGTTTTCGGTGTCCAAAGAACATACGGCTGCCGGTACTGCGGATATTATGAGTCATACCTTTGAAAGCTATTTTTCGTTGAACGACGGGGCTTACTTGCAAGACCGGTTTGCAGAAGCGGTACTAAAAACCTGTATTCACTACGGTCCTATTGCACTGAAAGAACCCGATAATTACGAAGCCCGCGCTAATGTAATGTGGGCGGGTACGTGGGCAATTAACGGCTTGCTTGGCAATGGAAAAGCGACGATGTGGTCAGCTCATCCGATGGAGCATGAACTGAGTGCCTTTTACGATATTACTCACGGAACGGGACTTGCAATTCTCACACCCCACTGGATGCGGCACGTACTAAACGGCAATACTGTGCATAAACTTGCCGCATACGGCATGAATGTATGGGGACTGCCGGCAGATGCGGATGTGTATAAAACGGCAAACGCTGCCATTGATAAAACATCGGAATTTTTTGCATCGCTCGGTATTCCGATGACGCTGCACGAGGCGGGCATTGGAGCAGAGCATCTTAAAGAGATGGCGGAAAGGGCTGTCATGCACCGAAGTCCCGATGGAAAAATTCACGGGTTCCAAACCTTAACGGCTGCCGATATCCTTGCAATTTATCAAGCCGCACTGTAAAGAGAAGAGGTTTAGTTCAGTTCTGTTCCGTTCTATTTGTAATTGCTTTTTCGGCAGTTACTGCATACAGTAATACATTTTCAATCAGGGCGGGGATTAATGCCGCTGCTTTAGTACATACAGCGTGTACGGTTCTTTTTCTTCCGCAGCGGGCAGTGTAGGCATAGTTGAGTGCAGCCCATGTTTCAAATATATACGGAATACATAGGAGGGTAAGGGTAACGGTAAGCGAAACAGCATTGAGACGATAGTTTGTATCAGCCCTCTTTCTCCTTAAAAACAGTTTTCTCCCGATATATTCTATTTGTTCGCATAGGGTAAGCAGTTCTGCCCGTGATGTAGTTTCATAAAATACTGAGGCAGTAAATAAAATCAGCGCAAAATTATGCATAAATAGGGCTGTTTCCTGTAAGACATTCTTAATGCTTTCCAATGAAAGCGGTATACCGGTAATCTTTAACAAAAAGATAATTACTGCATACCACAGCAAAAATAGGACATTCTGCTTCACAGTACGAAGAGAAAGCCGCGCTGCAATACAAATACATACGAGACAGACGGTATAAAAAAGAGCGAAAGGCAGATACCGGTATGATACACCGATAGAGCAAATGCAGAATACAAGGAATTTTATTGCAGCCGGTTGTTTATGTATGCAACTATTTCTGCATTGATATTGAAATAATGCAGCGGGGCAATACCTACTCATACGAATCCCAGACCAATTCTGAAAAAGTCTTTGCAGAAATAAGAGGATTTCTTATACCATTTTTTTTAAGTACGGCAGTGGACAAAGCTTGTTCAGGAGAGCTATCATACGTTAGTGTTCCATTATTTAAAATAAGCAGCCGGTTGGTAAGTCCAAGCACTTTTTCAAGTTCATGGGTAAGAATAAGAAGTGTTTTTTTCCGTCGTTTCAAGTCTTGCAGCAGGTTGACAACAGAGATAACCCCTTCATAGTCAAGATTGGCAAAGGGTTCATCAAAGATGATAATATCAGCATCAATCATAAGGATACCGGCAACGGCAAGCCGCCGCTTTTCTCCTCCTGATAAACTGCGTGCAGGATAATGCCGCTTTGCCGCTAAACCGGTTTTCTGCAATATTTCTTCCAGTTTTTTTTCCCGTTCGCTATGAGAGATATGTTGATGACGAATACCGAATAAAATATCTTCTTCAACAGTCTCCCCTAGAATTTGTGCGTTTGCATCTTGGAATACTAAACCTGTTTTCGGCTGCCTATTTTTTTCAACACTATATACTGAGCCGCTGGAAGGAGATTCCAAACCGGCAAGTATAGTCATTAACACTGTTTTGCCGGATCCGTTTTTTCCTGCCAGAGCAATACAATCATGTTCAAAAATTGAAAATGATATGTTGTTTAAAACACACCGATTTTCGGGGGGAAAATACTTTGAAACTGCTTCAATGCGGATCAGCTCTTTTGCCATGACTGCGGACAGGAAAATAGCAATGCTACGCTAGAAACCGGCGGATAATTGGGAATACTTTTGCAGTAATCGGTACCGTTATCACTGCTTTAATAGAATCCGGCAAAATAAACGGAATACACCCTTTTGCAAAGGTATGCGCCCATGTAAGTCCAAGCGTATATTTGAACCATGGCAGCCCAAGAACATAGATACTGATGAATCCGGTAAACGCAGCGGCTGCAATTATTGCATAGCGCACCATTGCACGGTAATTTTGGCGATAAAACAACAGCATAATAAGCCCTGCCGCCGCCGCCCCTACACAATAACCGGCTAAAAAACCGCCGGTTGGTCCGGCAAAAACAGCAATACCGCCGCGCCCTCCGGAAAACACAGGCAAACCCAATGCACCGAGTAATAAAAAAATCAAAACAGCACAGCTTCCGTACACCGGTCCCAGTACTAGTCCGGCAAGTATCGCAAGTGCATTTTGCAGTACCAGCGGAATAGGGCCGAGCGGAACGGCAATCACCCAACCTGCACAAATCAAGGCAGCAAATACTGCAACACAAAGTATTTTACGAACACTATTCATTTTAAAATCCTATCAGTAGGGCATCTGCAAAAACTCGGAGAGCTTTTTAGAAGATACCTTATCAGCAAAGCTGATACTATCGCAAATAAATCTATGGATACCATCGGCATCGCAAGCCCATCTAGTATTTAGGAGAAATCAACTTCCAGCTACCATCAGTATTTTCAATACCATAAATGATAACTGCGTCTTCTCCTTTTTTCATAATAACATTCACACGCTGCGGCGTGAGAAATTGAATATCATCAACCCGTATTTTTGACCGCGATGGTACAAATACATAGGTAAAATAATCTTTTAGCGACTTTAACTTAATTCCTTTAATCGGCAGTGTTTCAGAAACAACTTTGAGTACTGCTGGATTAGAATAATCATGCCGGTATTGTAGGGATAAAAATTCTATCCATTTATTATAGTCTTTTGTCGCTGTAATCTTATTTAATTGATCTACAACCTTTTCCAGTTCTGATTTAGTTTGATCATAGGTCTCACGAGTAATAGTAACGCCTTCAACTTCAGCGATAACATCATCTTTCGAGTGAACCGGCTCAGCCTGTACCGGTTCTTCCTGCACAACATCCGGTTCCTTTTGCACTTCCGTTACGATATGCTGCACCGGTTCAGGCTGTATCGGCTCTTCCTTTACAGGCACTGTTTCCAGCATTTTTATCGGTTCCGCTACAACCGGTGCAACTTCCGCCGACCGCGGTTGTTCCGGTTGTTTTTGCACAACAGTTTTTTTCGGTTCAGGAATCTGGTTAATGGTTTCTACCGGTTCAGGAGCTGCTGCAACCGGCGTTTTCTGTACTTCCGTTACGTCCGGTTCTTGGGAAAGAGCTTCCTGCACTGGCGGAGCAGCGGCACAACCTATAATAACAACCGGTAAGAAATTGAACATGCTATAACGAAAAAATCTTTTCATCGTCTTTATTGTACTGATAAAACATACTTTGTCAACTATGTTTCACCATGAAATTGGAGAAACTGTATAAGGTATCAGGGAACCTCTAAAAACTTCAGTTTTTGGATAGTCCCATACCGACGAGTGCTAAATCACCTAAATAGCATGACTTAGAACATCGCCTTTCAAAGTAATCTGTTCCGAAACTGAAGCTACCGGACATTCTTATTTTACATATCAGAACGCTGTGCAAAAAACACAAAAGACAGCAGTATAAAAAGGATAATACAAACCGATGCAATAAGAACGCTGGAATAGGTATATGTATATTCTGTTAAGAAAGCAATCATCAACCGGAAACAATACCGCATTAATTCAACAAAAAAAGCCGACATATATATAAAAATAGGAAAGGTAAAAATCCAATACCATTTAAATGGTGTATGAGGAGGTATCCGCAACGCCCATGCCAGAATAAGCAAATAAATTGACGTTAATAGTATCGAGAAAGGGGCTGACCCAACCCGTTTTAGAATTTCACGATTATAAATTTCTTTAGAAAATCCAAATGACTCACTTTTAGGTCGAAATGCGTACAGTTCTGATAAAGTCATCGTTTTTTCGCCTTCTGATGCAGCAATAATTAACTGAAAATCAGAATAGGAAAACGGAAGGATCATCACTGCCGATTGTTCAGATGATATAGCTCCTTCCAAAATTTTTGGCATAAACGCTTCGGGTTCCTTATTTCTATCAACTGCTTGCAGTAAAAGGCGCATAGCCGACTCTCCTTCTGCATTTGCAAGCGGTATAAATTTTACAAATGGAACAAAGTATCTAAATTCAACACTCGCATCGTCTCTATAGCGCGTTATTTCGCAATTTCTTCCATAAATGTTAATATTCCCCTCTTTATAAATAAATGCAATACCATCCAATTTAAATTGGGTTTTATGGGCATCCTTGTCATCCACACTAAATTTTACATTCTGGATTTTTTCAAAAATAGGTAATGAATCTGTTTCATCTATAAAAAATACTTTTTCCAGTAGGGTTTTATGCGTAATTTCCAAAAACCGCTCTATATCAGGATCTTTCTTAAGCGGACGGTTTTTTTCAACCAGATTGTGAAGGTGTAAAAACCGATAATACGCTTGTACATCGCTGCCTTCCTGCATTAAAGTGTACGCTTCCTTTTTTCCATAAAACAGATGCACATCGAAATCAGCTTGCATATCTGCCGATCCTTGTTCGATAGTATTCCATGCCTGCGCTGCAAGCCGCATTGCTTCTTTTTTACGCGGATCATTTTCGGGTGCAAGATGATACGCTTTCATGGCATAAAAATGAGCACTGTAAAAATCTTCCCGCTGCATACTTTGCCCTGCAGTAAGCAATGCGGTCTCTACACTAAGCTCAGTAGGAAACGTTACCGCCTCATCTGTACAATTTTTTTTGCTTTGGCGTTGTTCGCAATCATATTCATCGGCCTTAACAGCGGCTATATCTAGGAGTTCAAGTGCTTCAGGGCTATTTTTCCAGATAAGTAAAGCTGTTTTTGCATGGTGATATGCCGTTGTATACGCATGCTCTTTTATGGCTGTTTGCCCATAGTGCAAAAAATCATTATAATCTTTGGTTTTACGTACAGCCTCTTCCTGCTTGCGGATAAGCATGGGTGAAACTACTTCAGATACAATAAAATACACGCCTATAGATGCAACAAGGATGATAAATACTTCACGCAAATAGCGGAGTAGTACTGCAGAATAGCGATGAACCGTATTTTGTCCGCATCGTCCAAAGATAAGCACATAGCCGAATAATATTGCAGAGCAAATAAGTGCCGGCATTATTTTAATAAAGAACAACAAAGCCTGTGATACTCGCCATTGCATAGCAAAAACCGGTAAGATTTCCGGTCTTTCCATTATAAAAGCATACGCTATACAGCACAGTATGCCGATTACAAAATGCGCGATAATAGACATAATCCCTTTTAGCAGTTCACGCATTTATCTTCTCCTTTGGCGAATTACTTTTACGTTTCTAATCCACAAGTAAGTACCGTTATATATGTGAATACAGCACGCTGCTGCACAAAAAATAATGGGAATACCGTATGGCGTGCGGAATATATTAAAATGCAGTAGTTCAATAATATATGAAAAGAAATCGCTGTTTGTATATGGATAAAGAAATATAAATATCCGAAAGAAAAAAAAGAGCAGCATCAAGTTGAGCATTTTCCATTGTGTCGCAATGCAGGCTCCCCAAAAAGAGGAAACGAAAAGAAAAACAGAACCGGCAAGACTCAGATATTCAACATAACTTCTGTTATATGCAGCATAAAAGTCTAAAAAAATTCTGATACACTCCTGCTGAATACTGTGTAAAAAAAATGGGCGGTTAAGAAATGCACTTCTAACAGTATCAGTTGACGGCAGTACAGGATACCGGGACAATGCAGTCTCGATATTCGGCAGTAAATTAGCACATACCGGTATAAATATCGCAACAATTATCACCATACAGCAAATAAATATAAAAACTGCCGGAACCATTTTAGCCGGATGCCGCATAAGAAAATGGAACACAGAGATCATCGCAATCAGCGTTACTGCTGGAGTAATCATACAGCCGGTTTTTATGATATGCAAAAAAAGGATAAGCCCTTTTGCCGATTCTACAGGAGCCAGCTCATAATATGCTGTAAGCCCCAAAAAGAAAGATAAAATCAGTAAAGCAAAGCAAAAATTTAGAAAAAAAACGCAAGGGAGTAATAATGAGTTTTTCATATCCGCTTTGAGATTATCATGTTCTTGCAACAATCGCAAGAGGGTATAGGGCATCTCTAAAAATCTATACCTGAGTTTTCGCAGATACCCTATAGTCCACGGCACCGCTCGACCTGCTTGATAACTTGCTTGAACAGGTCTTTGCAAGGTACCCTGTTCCAAAACAGAAAATTCTGAACAGGACTCGTATGAACACGAATCCTCATTAAGACCGGATGGTGCGAAGTATGGCAAGCAGTGCTGATATTTCCATAGTTTGCTTTTGTACAGGCTCAAGCTTTTCATCGGTATCTTTTTCACTATCTTTTACGGTAAGAATTACAATATCAGCCTTTGTTATCTTATCATAGTAGCCGTTACGGGTTAATGTACCTTCGGTTAAGTCTTCGGAAATCCTGCTTACAGTAAAGGTACCTAGTTTATCTGCTTCATTATACACGAGGTCAATGCCTGCATTAGCAACCGACAAGGTATCTTTTTTCAGGATATCAATGGTGAAAGCGTTGAGATCACAGTCACCGGAACCAATATCAATAACCGCTTCACTTTGCGATCGTTCAACAATCTTTCCTAGTATGGGCATCCTCTGATTAAACATTTCGGTAATGCGGCGTATTGCATTGCTATAGCGGTCATTCCCTGAACGATAGACAACAAATGAATCTGCCATACTGCCTGTTCTGCCGACATATAAATCAAGCGTAATTTGTATATCGCGTTCATTTTCCTTTAAGCTGATAATACCAAAATAATCATTCTTTTGTGTACGGGCAGTTCTAAATGCTTCTTTATATGAGCTTGCAGCATCAAGATACGGGGTTATCGCAAAGCGTCTGTTATACGAAAACACATCGGCTATCAGTGATGCAGTGCATTTTTCAGCATCGGGATAAAAGACATTTGCGGGATTAGTTTGATAAAACAACCCTATGGAAAGATGCGCCTTATTAAGATACAGCGGATCAATATGCCATCGGTTCCGTACAGAATGATCAAGCATCTTAGTATACGCTTCTACGGTATCATTAATGTGTGCATTACTTTTTTCGATTGATTGAATAAATTGCAGCTGCTCAATTGAACGTTCAGGAAAGCCCTGCCGCATCAATATTTTTGCGTAGGCTTCACGGCTGGTATGGTCATAGGGATACATTTTTAATGCCCGCCGGTACTCGTATACTCCCTGATCGGTCATATTTCTGGTTATAAAACCGGATGCTTTAGTGCTATGGTTTTTTGCAAGCTCTTTGCGGGTTGTATGTTCAAAATCGAGGGTATTGAGTGCGATTTCTTCTACAAGAGTACGCATCAATTCATTATCAGGGTCTATGGATAAACCGGTTTGAGCAGTCAGAAGCGCTTTCTCATGCTGTTTAATACTAAGTAAGCACAGCGTTTTCAAATACCATGCATCAATAAGATTCCGATTAGCTGCAATACGGATATCAGCCTCTGCAATTGCTTCATGGTATCGGGCTGAAGAATACATCAGCGAGGCAAGTAATGCACGGGCTGTATCATAGTCGGGGTTTATTTTGAGTGCGGCTCTAATTCTTCCTTCAGCTTCTTCAGTATCTCCTGTTAAAGCAGCTAAATACCCTGCAAGATAATGCACCTGCGGATTATCCCCATGATATTCCAGCGCACGGCTGATATACGTTTGTGCAATTTTTATGTTCCCTGTTTCATAATTTAACAAAGCAAGAGAAAGCAAGGCTTTGCGGTTTTCACTCTGACGCTGCAACGCTTCTTTATAGAGTTCTGAAGCATTGGTGAGTCTGCCGTTTCCAACCTCAATTTCAGCCATGCCGAAACGGGCATCGAGATTGTTCGGTGCGTATTCCAAAACAGCACTAAAAATGTGCGCTGCTTCTTGTATTTTACCCAGTCCAATCAGTATAAAGGCATACAGGTTTTCAGTTTCAACATTTTTAGGCGTATACAGACGGGCTTTTTCCACATACACAATGGCTTGATCATATTCGCCCAACGCATAAAAACACTCTGCCAAACTGTAATATACTGCATTGTATGCGGGATTTTCTTTCAACGCTTCTTGGTATAGTTCAATCGCGCCATACCAATTTTCACGATATTGCAGCTCTTTGCCTTTCTCGAAAAGTGCAATAGGGGTTGCAAAAACCATAACCTGTATCCATAATAACACTGTACTAATAAGTATTTTACGCATTGTCTTTCTGCCTCTCTCTTTTAAAATAAAACCGATGTATCATTTCTCGCACGATTTAGAACATCGCCTTTCAAAGTAATCTGTCCTAAAACTGAAGTTTCCGAACAGGTCTATTCTTGACACGCAACAATTTTTACCGTATTAATTTTATGCCCTTCCATATCCTGAATAATAAAATCAAAATTATTCCAACTCACTTTTTCATAGCGGACAGGAATTTTCCCAAATAGATTGAAGACAAACCCTCCAAGTGTTTCAAACTCATCAGAAGGCAGCTCTGTCCGCAATACTTCCGCAAGATCATCCATATCAACACGGGCATCACATAGCCATAATCCTTCACCTATTGCAGAAATATCCTCGCGCTCATTATCAAATTCATCTTGAATATCCCCGACAATCTCTTCAATAATATCTTCCATGCAGACAATACCGGAGATTCCGCCATATTCGTCAACGGCGATAGCAATATGCACATGGCGGCGCTTAAACTCACGCAAAAGTGTATCAATCCGCTTGGATTCGGGCACAAAAAAGGGTTTCCGTATGATTTTTTCCAGATCAATGGATTCTTTTTTTGCAAAAAGATTGATAAGATCTTTAACATAGAGAACCCCCACCACATTATCAATAGATTCTGAGTATACCGGAAAGCGTGAATGTCCACTTTCGGCAACATGCTGTACCAGCTCATCGGTTTCCGTATCAAGTGCAATAAAATCTACATCAATACGAGGAATCATTACCTCTTTTACGGCAGTATCCGATAAGTCAACAACTCCGCGAATCATATCTTCTTTTTCTTCATTAAGAGAATCCGGTAAAATTTCCGAAACTGCTTTTTTCTTTCTAAATTTATCAAATAGCCCCATAATTTATTCCTGCCGGATAATTGTACCGGCACATTGTTCAAGTATAGTTTCTTGCAAAATAAGCATTTCTTGCTGAGGATCATTATTGGCATGATCCATACCGCTTAAATGCAATACACCGTGTATTAACAGCCGTCTTAATTCTTCGTCAACCGGTACTTTAAAAAATTCTGCATTACTTTTCAAGCTGTCTAAACTAATCACAATATCGCCCGCATTAAAACGGAGGTCTCCTGCGGCATCATGATATGAATCCCCTTGTTCAAAGGATAATACATCAGTAGCGGAATCAATTCCACGGTAGGTTTTATTAAGTTCATGGATAAACCGATCATTACAAAAAAGTATGGAAATATCCCAGTTTGAATACGAAAGCCGCTCAAGTACCGTTAAGAGAAAGGGGGAAACTGCGGGAAGCCACTGCGGTGCTGAAATTTCTTCGCATCGAACTTCGATATTATGCATGGTATTCCTCCTGTTTTGCGGTTTGTTTTTCTGCCTCTAAACTAGAATTAGAGGGTTTCACCTCTGATGGACTATCTTTGCTGCTCTCCTGTGCCGGCGATTCCTGTCCTTCATCAGGATCTTTTTGGTTAGGATATTTGATTCGGTTATGATAATAGCTCGTCAGCGTGTCAATAAAGCACGACTCAATTATTTTTAGCTCCCGAAATGTCAGCTCACTATTATTAAGCTGCCCTGATTCAATTTTATTTTGTATTAAAGTTCCAATAAACTTTTCCAATCGGGAAAAAGAAGGATTGTCTAATGAACGGCACGCTGCTTCCGTCATGTCAGCAAGCATAACTACTGCCGATTCCTTAGAGCGCGGCGGCTGCCCCGGATAGGAAAAATCTATCGGGCTGACATTCGGATCAGATTCTTGAGCTTTTGCATAAAAATAATATACCAGACTATTACCGTGATGCTCACTGATAATATCAATTACCTCTTGAGGCAGCCGCATTTTTTCTGCTGTTTCTACCCCTGAGCTTACATGGCTGCGGATAATAGTTGCCGACATACGCGGGTTTAAGTCAAGATGTTTGTTATAGGAGGTTTGGTTTTCCACAAAATAGTCGCTATTTTTTATTTTTCCAATATCATGGTAGAGAGCCCCTACTCGGGCAAGCAGTGCATCTGCGCCAATAGCATTGCAGGCAAGCTCTGCAAGTTTTGCCACCATGGTAGTATGGTGGTAGGTTCCGGCTGCTTTCAGCAACATTTCGTTAATAACAGGAGAATTTGTATCAGCAAGCTCTTGCAGCCGGAAGCAGGTCGGCGTATTCATTCGGTCTTCAAAAATAGGGAGCAGCCCCAGCACAAGAATGCCGCTAGTAAATCCATTGATAATGGAACTAATCAGTACCAAGCGCACATTCGTATATGAATGAGTGAATAATGCAATAAGTACCGCCGCTATTACCGGATGCGCACAGGCAAGCTGACAGCCTGTTGTAATTAAATCCATACGCTTACCTTTCACATTCATCAAAGACACAGCGGCTAATCCTGAAAAAAATGCAAACAGTGCAGGTTCTAATTTTAAGCCCGATGCAGCGAGTATCAATAACGTTGAATAAAACACACTAATAGATGCAATTGGTTTTGAAATCAAGGTGAGTACCAGCATAGCGGTAAGTGCTGCGGGAATAATCGGTATCATATCAAGCGGAAGTTCAAAAATAGCAAACTTAGCAGAGAACAGTACCCATATATACACAAACACAAACATAAGAAGCAGAAATATCTTTTGGCTTTCTTTTAAGGCTTGGCGGGTTACCGGCTCTGAAAATATAAATAAACCGGCTGCATACAAAAAGATCAGAAAAAACAGAATACTGAAAAATTTTGCCGTATCAATATAAATACCGGCATT
The DNA here is from genome assembly GCA_052173475.1 of Treponema sp. Taxonomy (GTDB): domain Bacteria; phylum Spirochaetota; class Spirochaetia; order Treponematales; family Treponemataceae; genus Treponema. The sequence continues at coordinate 8,403 of JBQMYN010000013.1, read as the reverse complement.
GATATAGGCTTGCAGCTGTTTATAGTTTTCAGAAGTAATGATAAATCCACGCTTGATAATCCGTTGATTTTTTTGAATATGAATTGTTACCGGTGGTATTTGCTGTACGGTTTCTTGAATACGCAGGCGAGTTTCTTGTTCATCATAGGCTATTGTGGGACGCAAAAACGGAAAAACTAGCGCGATCATACTGCTTTCATCCACCGGCGCATTCAAAGAAATTGCAGTATCTCGAATGTAGTCTCGAATCAGCTCTATCCGTATTAATGAATCCGTTTGAACATTGATGCGATCTCCTATACTGCCTTTTTGAATCAAAAGAGTAAGCTCATCCGTATTAAATTTTTCAAGTCCGGCTAAGGGCATATCTACAATGCCAATAGCAAGGGCTTGTTTTATAATTTCAAACCCTGCTTCTAGTATTTGTGTAAAGGCTTCTTCTTTGAATACATTTTCTAAAAAACTATCAGTAAAAAAATCGGGATACTGTTTTTTTATGCCGGAAACAAACGCCTCTTCATCCCCCTTAGAGCGCAGCATGAGCAAGACTGTTTTAAATTCTTCATACTCATGTATAATTTCCTGCGCAATTTCATCAGACTGACGAAAGACAGGGGTCATAAGCTGCATAAGAGCGGCTCTCCGTACCTCAGTAGCCGCTTTATCCGTATAGGTAACTTCTTTATTTGCTGTTATATCTTGCTCTGCAACTTTTCCTACTTCAAAATCTTTTAAATCATACTTTGTTAATTTTCCGTGTTCAAACATGATGAAAACATTTGCACATGCAGCAATAAGAAAAGAAATACAGAGAAGCACGGCAAAGCTCTTTTCAGTAGAAAAGAGCTGTTTCCAATAGCTATAAAACGCTATAAAAGGAGTGCCGAATACTACCTTAAAGTCAAATAATGTACTACTACTTGTAGTATTGTATATACTTTGCTTCTTCATACTGTCTGAATCCGCTGCTTGATTTTGAACAGATTTATTCTTTTTCATACGCATTAATTATTTTTTGTACAAGCGAATGCCGCACAATTTCCTTTGCTGAAAATGTAGTAATCCCAATTCCTTCAATATTACTGATAAGAGACACTGCATGACTTAATCCGGATAAATTCTTTCCTTTAATATCGGATTGTGAGGGGTCTCCCGTGATAATTAATTTTGACTCTTCCCCCATTCTCGTTAAAAACATTTTCATTTGCTCTTTTGTTGTATTTTGTGCCTCATCTAAAATCACCGCTGCATTGTGCAAAGTTCTTCCCCGCATATAGGCAAGCGGTGCCACCTCGATCATATTGGATTCTTCAAGACTTCGCAGCACACTTGACGGTAAAAGAGAATCCATTATATCGAATAAGGGACGTAAATAGGGGTTAATTTTTTGAATCAGGTCTCCGGGCAAAAAGCCGAGGCTCTCTCCTGTTTCTACCACAGGTCGCGTAAGAATTAATTTTCGTATCTTGCGAGAAAGGAGTAATTTAAGTGCTGCGGCAACTGCGATGTACGTTTTGCCCGTGCCGGCAGGACCAATACCGAATGTAATAGGATTCCGGCGGATTGAATCAATAAATGCCGCCTGTGTTCCGTTTTTAGGATAAACAGATCGAGTTCCCCGCGGAATATGAATGCAATACGCAGAAAAAGAGGACTGTGCAGGCAGAGAAGCATTCGCAATAAAAGAAGCAATAAACTCCGCAGAATCTTGTGCTTTTATCTCAGGACTTTCTACCAGCATATCAATCATATACTGGAACTTCTGACACAGCCCATCATCCGATGTGAGTAAAATCAATTCGTTTCCTCTACTCATTACCGGTGCTCCGATGTATGCTTCAAATACCGCTAAATTTTTATCATTTATTCCGCATAAAGAAGATAATAGTGCCTGATCTTCCACTACAATTGTGTATGAGGATTCCAAAAATACGCCCTTTATAGTTTCCTTAATTTTAATTGCAGCTTAGGCTGCATAGTAGAGGCTGTTCAGAAACTTCCGTTTCGCAACAGATCGACTGCCTCTTTCCTAGTGTAACGGGAAATGCTTATATCAGTCAAGAGTATGAGCATTGGGAAAAAATCAGCTGCACAGTAACTGGGGGGCAGTCCAAACACTTCAGTTTTTTGACTGCCCCTTCCCTGCTCTCATGTTTTTGCCAAGAGTGTAGTGAGCAGCTTCCCTGCAATAAGTATGCCTGCCGCTGCGGGAACCCATGCAACAGAACACGGCGGACTGGTTTTCAATTTCGGCGTTTCTTGAGAATAGAGTACCTGTAACTTTTTTACTCCGTGTTTTTTAAGTTCGCTTCGCATTTTTTTACAGAGCGGACACACAGCGGTTTCGTAGATGTCTGAAAATTGTAAGAGGTCTGCATGCAGTTTATTACCGCATCCCATTGCGGCAATAATTGGAATATTGCATTCTTCCGCCGCTTTTGCAAGGGCAACTTTCAGCGAAACAGTATCAACGGCATCAATTATTGCATCGAGTTCAGAAATAAAAGGCAAAAACGGAAGTTCACCCGCATCATTGGGGAGAATATGCCTATTCACTTCATACGTGCGGCATGATGGATTAATATCGGCAATACGGGCAGCTGCTGCTTCAGTTTTATAGTGTCCGATTGTTGAATGCAGCGCAATAATTTGCCTGTTGAGGTTTGAAAAACTCACTGTATCGCCGTCAATAAGGTACAGCGTACCAACACCGGCGCGGGCTAAGGCTTCAACTGCATAGCCGCCTACCCCGCCTATGCCGAAAACAGCAATTACCATTTTTTGCAGCTGTGCAACAGCATCAGAACCCAGTAATGGCTCGCTGCGGATAAAGAGCGGATTTTCCATACAATTTCTTTCAGCGAACCTTAAAGACCAGCGCAAATACTGCAAGCGTTATTAGTATCTGCATAATAATAAACTTAATAAGAACTTGTTCAGGCGACCATGTCCGGTTCTTCCGCATATGATCATGGAGCGGAAAACGAATATTTCTAAAAATACGGATATGAAAAAAACGCAGCATTGCTACTTTTACCAGTCCCGTGCCTCCATTTATTAAAATAATGCTATTTGTCATCAATATGAGAAACGGATTGCCTGAGACAATGACCAACACTCCAATAAAAAAACCAAGCGCACGGGATCCGGCATCGCCCATAAGCACTTTACTCGGATGCGCATTATGCCATAAGTATCCCATAAGAACCCCAGAAAGGCTAAAACAAATTAATGCCCATTGCGCACCGTCGGAAATATGAGGCACCAGCAGATATTGAGCAATCTTAACATTCCCAAGTACAAAATAAAAAACTATACCAAGAGCAATCAATGCCATCAATATTAATGATCCCGATAAGCCGTCAACTCCATCAGTGCAATTGGTAGTATTGATTGAAAACCATATAATTATAACCGATATAATAAAAAATACAGCGGGGTTCACTGCAATAGAGGTACTGATAAAGGGAACCCAATACCAGACAGTATCATGGAAATAGAAATGAAATAATATGCCTGCTGCTGCAATAGAAAGTATCAGATCGAGTATTCCTTTGCGGTATTCCCCCCATGGATTATCCGACCGATCATCGAAATAGCCAGTTAGCATTACTATCCACGTCAATGCCAACAGGGAAATTTGTACCAAGGAAGGAATAATAAGAAGAAACACCATTGAAACAAAGATACTGATAAATACAGCCCCGCCGCCGGTTGGCTTACCTTTAGCTGCTTCCGGCGAAACAGTAAATTCCCTGCCTCTATCTTTCGGCAGCACGGCATAAAATCGCGGTAAAAGAAAAAAACTAAGGAAAAAACCAATATACAGCGCAAGCGAAATAAGCACCATATATGATTGCAGCAAACGTATCGGTCCAAAATACTCTGACAAAATACGGGATAGATAAAAAAGCATTAAAATACTATACGATACCTTTTCAAAAAATACAAGAACCGGCAGCCTCATTTACCTGAATTTTAATGAAAATGCAGTACTACTCACTAAAAACCTATACATTTTTTCTGTAAAAAAAGGAGGTAATACGGCACAAGCAACTAACTTTTAGGACAGTTACATCGTTTTAAAAGGAATCACTTTTTTGACCGGTGTACAAAATTATTCAAATATGCTAAAAAGTTATATGCACAGGAGCCGAAAGTGGAACAGTATTTTACAGAGTTATGGCAAGATTTAAGCCGGTGTGCCGGTATAGAAGCAATCGCTCTAGCCGGATCCAGAGCCGGAGAAAATTATGATCAATCATCAGACTATGATCTATATATTTATTATTCAACCATACCCGAAACAACCGTTAGAAACAGTATTCTTGAAAAATACTGTTCTTACTGGGAAATCGGCAACAGCTTTTGGGAGCTTGAAGATGATTGCACTTTAAAAAACGGCATTGATATAGACATTATTTACCGGAATTTGCAGGGGATAGCTGATGACATAAGCAGTGTCGTTGAGCAATTTCATGCACACAATGGCTATACAACCTGCCTTTGGTATAATTTGATGAATAGCCGTATTCTTTATGATAAAAACAAACAACTCGCTGATTTAAAAAAGCGTTTTCAGATACCGTATCCTCAAAAGCTTAAACAAAACATTATTAAAAACAATATGAGGTTATTATCCGGCAATCTGCCTTCTTATGATGCACAAATAAAAAAAGCGGTTCAGCGCGGCGATATGGTAAGCGTACATCACCGTACTACAGCATTTTTAGAATCTTATTTTGACATCATTTTTGCTTTAAATGAATTGCTTCACCCCGGCGAAAAGCGAATGGTATCTTTTGCAAAAGAAAGAGCATCCATTTTACCAGAAGATTTTGAAGAAAATATCGCCAAGCTCCTTATCAATAGTACCGCTAATCCTCAACAACTGATGGCAAGTATTGAAACTATCATTGTAAATTTGAATAAAATTATCACCACTCCATAAGTCAGGGCATGGACTGATAGCCATTGATAGATATAAACTTAATTTTAAACTCGTCGGGGATGTCATACGATCGGCACAAAGTAAGCAACTTTTAGAATAGTCGCCATACAGGGGGCTTTACAATTTGTTACTCCAGCGAAATATTCCATTCAAGCATTCTCCAATAGCCGCCGGGTCCGATCAGTTTACGGTAAATTTTATCAGTCTGTTCTGCATAGGCAACTTCTTCGCAAAAGCCGGCAGCAAAAAACAGACGACCCATATAATAATCAAATCCGTACTCTTTCCAATCTGTGTAGAGCGGCTGTATGAGCTGTGCATAGTAAAAAATTTTTTCCCATGCTTCTTGTTCCGTTAAATACCCGCAATCATACCCCCACCGGCAAAGCGCAATACAGCGTCCGTAATCCCATGCAATAATTGTCCTATCGCTAAAAAGAGTCCAATTTGCAAGTGTAAATTTGAAGTAATTATACTTCCGTTCAGATAATTCATAATCGGACAGCAATGTAAATAATGAAAGATATTTTGTATCGTTCATAATATCTTTTATTTCTTTTAATGCTGCTGCATGTCCGTCGCATTCAACTTTTGTAATGGTTTCCAATAATTCTTCACGGTTGTGTATTCCCCAATCGCGGTCAAGCATTTCCTCATAACGAGCTTTATTTTCTTCATTCCGATCGCTGAAATTGAGTGTTTCATGCGAATCATGGTTTACCTCTGTCATAATCTCAGTGAGTGCTAATGCCCACCGCTGCGCATCAGACAGGGCAAAGCCAATGCTCATATTCATAAGTGCTATACAAAACAGCATAGACCGTTTCATCGTTTCCCCTTTGTATTGTAGTTAAGGATTAAGGAATCTTTCCAAAAACTATTTCGCAATCCGCCAATAGACCTATTCGATAACTTTACTATCGAATAGGTTGGCAATGTTTTAAAGTATACTATGGATAAATAACCCAAGGTGTTTATTGTCAACCTCATTTGAAATAGTATTCAACAGTTATAGGGCATCTCTAAAAGCTCGGTTAGATTTTTAGAAGATGCCTTATCAGCATAGCTGACAACGAGTTTTTTGATAAGTCATTTAACTGTTATGACTTATCAAAAAACATCGCAAATAAATCTAAGGAAAACCTCTTAAAAACGGAAGTTTTTAGAGGTTCCCTATACTTTAAACTTTTTTACTTCCTTTGCCAAGTTATCAATACTTGTTTTATTCTTTTGTGTTATCTCATTTACATCTTGTACTGCATTACTAATCTGTACGGCTCCCGATGCCATTTCATTCATGCTTTCGGTGATAATACGGGTAAGACCATCCAGTGTTTGCATTTCGGTTGCAACGCCTTCTCCGCCTTTCAGCATCTCTTCGGATCCCGCCTGTACTTCTGCCGTTACTGTGTTGATGTTTTTAATTGCAGTAAGCACTTCTTGACTACCGTTTTCTTGTTCCCGCATTGCTTCGGTAAGGCGAGCACTCATTCCTTTTACTTGTTCGGCAAGGGTGAAAATCGCATTAAACTTTTCTTCCACTATTTTAGATGAACCGGAGAGCGTTTCAATTTCTCCCGATAGGGTTTTAAGCGTTGACGTAATAGTTTTTCCTTGCACAGAAGATTCCTCGGCAAGTTTACGGATTTCATCAGCAACAACGGCAAACCCCTTGCCTGACTCCCCTGCATGAGCCGCTTCAATCGCGGCATTCATTGCTAATAAGTTTGTTTGCGAGGCAATATGTTGGATTACGCTTGAGGCTTCTATGAGCGAGCCGGATTCTTCTGCTATTTTTTGTGTTACATTATTAGCGGTTACAAGCGTGGCTTTGCCGTCACCGGTTGCATGTGTCAGGCTTTGAATAGCATCGTCAGTTTTTTCGAGCATCTGTGTAACGGAGGCAATATTTGCAACCATTTGCTCTATCGCAGAAGATGATTGACCGACACTCGCCGCTTGGGTTTCAATGCTCGTGTTCAGTTGTTTAATAGTGCGGACAATCTCTTCGATGGTTGCAGCAGTTTCAGTAACGCTGGCAGACTGTGTTTGTACCTGCTGTCTAACACCATCAACATTCGCACTTATCTGATGCACAGCACTGGCGGTTTCTGTCATATTAGAAGCAAGATCGTTGCCGATTTCTTCCATATTGCTGCTATTTATACCAACCTGCTGAATAGAAGCGGCAATTTTTTTAATTGTTTCATTAAAATATTCAGACATATCGGTAATCTCATCATTGCCGCTGGCAGGAAGGCGCACCGTTAAATCACCTTCTCCTTGTGCAATATTTTTAAGTGCATCAACGATGACATTGATAGATCGAACAATACCGCGGGCAACAAGGAATGTAACAGCAAGAGCACAAATTAAAGTTACCATACTAATAAATAGCATACGATTTTGTAAATCGTTCACTGTTCCCATAAATTCGTATACGGGCGCTCTAATAATAATTGTCCAATCAGTAGTTTTCATTGCTGCATACGAAGCAATAAATTCTTTTTCATCATATTCATAATAGCCTACTTCACTTGAATGTATTTCCAAGGCATGTTGAATAAACTGGGCATTCGACAGTTTTGTTTTATCTATTTTTGCAAGTTCCATAAGATTTTCCTGATTTTCTACACGCTGAAAATCTTTATGTGCAATCGTGGTTCCCTTTAAACCTAAAATATAACAGTAGCCTGTTTGTCCCACAGTAATAGTGTCAATGTATTCAGAAAGTGTTTTTGCAGGAACATCCGCTGCCAATACACCTATGACGTTTTTATTATCATCGTATACCGGTAGATGAAATGTTATAAGCAATTTATTATTTCTTGTATCAATATATGGTTCTACGATACTCCTTTTTCCAGCCATACCCATCTGGAACCACTCTCTATCTTGATAAGAACTTTGTGTTCCATCCAAATCATATACAACTCCATTTTTATCGGTAATATATAATTCGTTGATAATAGGGTTAAATGTTGCCTCTTTAGCAAGAAGACGCATTTTTTCGCTAAATTCAACCTTATCATTGCGCAGTTGCGGCATACGGGCAACGCCTTCCAAAAATTGGAATAACGCATTAACTTTACCGTCGATGATTTCCGCCGTATCCGTTGCCTTGTCAATAAGATGCACTTCGACTTTTTCAGTTACCGCTTTACGCGCTGTTCTGACTGCAAGTAAACCTTCAGCAGCTGAGGCAAGTGCAAGCAATAGACCAAAAATCAGAATAAGTTTGAACCGAAGAGAAAAGCGTGTTTTCATTGTATATCTCCTATATCATAATGATTATTGTGAAAATTTTCCATTAACGGGAAATGTGTAATTGGAAATACATGTAAGCAAATAAGTAACGGATAAAGAAAAGAAAAACTGCGGATTATGTAGCGCAAGCGATACACGCAGCTGAGTATTATTGAAAAATGAGAGGCTTCTATCCTTATAGTTAG
>JBQMYN010000012.1:0-34421 GCA_052173475.1 Treponema sp. | reverse complement strand
CGGTATAGTCCTTTTCAGCAACAAAACAGAAAAAGCCGATAGGCTTTCAGTTTTTGGACAGCCCTGTTTCCCGTTAAAAGCCGGATGGGGGTAGCGCAATAACAACTCCTCCGTTGGTGAGGGCAGTAGCAACTTTTGAAGCGGGAGCGGAAAAACGTTGCGGGTATACCGCAGGAACGGAGGAGTTTTATGGAGCGTAGGGGGCTTTCCCCCCACAAAAAATTTTGATGTATGAGACTTGTCCCGAAACAGAAGTTTTTGAACAGGTTTATTTTCTTTGATTCTTGACTTTTTTTCTATATATATGTATGGTCTTTGTCAGTTTTATTATTATGGAAGTGAAGTATGTTAAAAAAAATGCTTATGTTAGGTGCAGTAGTTGTTACTGCGTTCGGAATGATACTAGGTTGCAGCGCATCAAATTCTCAGGCTAATGCCGATCTTTCGGAAACCAAAACGGAAAATGATGCAGGGGATGCAAAAGAGCCGCTTACTCCACCGGATAAAAAAGAAGTTGGATACGCATTCGGCGTTATTATGGGAATGTATTTGAAAGAGACAAAGCTTACTGTTGACTATAATCAAGTTTTAAAGGCTTTGCAGGATGCAGAGGCTGGGAAGTCTGAGGCTAATGTAGAAAATGCTCAAAAGGTGTTACAGCGGGCAGCCGAGTATATACACAAGCAGGAAGCTGAAAATAATCTTGCAAAAGAAATCGGCTTTCTTACGGAAAATGCTAAAAAAGACGGCATACATACAACCGAAAGCGGTTTGCAGTATGAAATTCTGCAAGAAGGCAGCGGTAATAAACCGGTACCCACTGATACGGTAAAGGTTCATTATAAAGGTACTTTACTTGACGGAACCGTATTTGATAGCTCTTATGATCGTAATGAGCCGGTTGAATTTCCGCTTAATGGCGTTATTCCCGGCTGGACTGAAGGATTACAGCTGATGAATGTTGGTTCAAAATACAAGTTGTATATTCCTTCAAAAATTGCCTATGGCGAGCGGGGCGCGGGGCAGGTTATTCCGCCTAATTCTCTTTTGATTTTTGAAATAGAGTTATTAGAGATCGTACCGCCTAGTACGGAAGAAAAGAAATAAGGGAACGGGGATGCCATTGCCGCTGGCAATGACATCCTGTCAGTATAACATCGCATCTAAATCTAAGGAAACAGGTGAGCAAAGCTCACTACCAAAAACTGTTTCGCAATCCGCTTTGGCGGATATATCCGCTAAAGCGGATATAATTAGTCATTTCGTTACAGAAAAAGCCGATAGGCTTTCAGTTTTTGGACAGCCAGATGCCCAAATTTCCTAAGTGGCAAGGCTTGTTTTGGCAGGCATTGTTTAGCGGTATGTGCTATGCATAATAAAATGCGGCTTGATTATATCCAGCAGTGTCGGTAAAATAGTAAGGCTTGCAAAAGAGCTTGTTCCCATAATCAGTGCGATTAATAAGCCTAAATCTGACAGCATATTGAATTTTGACAGCATAAGGACTGCAAATCCTGCACCTACCGACACTGCATTGAATAAAATTGCTTTGCCTGAACCGTGAAAAGTACGGAGGAGAAAATCATCCCGTGTTCCTCCGGCAGCGTACTCCCGATGATAGGCTGCCAGATAATGGATTGTGTAATCAATACCTATCCCGATTGCAAAACTTGCGACCATTGCAGTTCCGATATTTAATTTAATACCGGCAACTCCCATAACGCCAAAGTTAAGCGCAATGGAAATAAGCAAGGGAATTGTGCCGATAATGCCGGCAGCAATTGATCGGTAGAATACTGCTAAAATGATAAATACCATACCTAACGATACCCCAAGCGAAATAAGTTGTGATTGTACAACAAGTTTATTCAGTGATTGTTCTATTAAGACCGTACCGCTTGGTTTTACCTGTACATCTTTTGGGAATTTTTCCTGTACATATCCCATAATTTTTTGAAGAGCATATTCACTGTCTTGTTGCCCCCGTGTACGCAACTGGATATTTACTTTCAGGGCTTTTGGGTTATACACATCATCAATCAGCCCTTGCGTATTTCCAGCAACGAGAATCAGATAGCTTTGAATAACTGCTGAAAGTTCTTCCGCTGTCTTTTTCCCGTATTTGAGCGGATCGGATGGAATTTCATAATATGCAGCTCCCCGGTAGTTATACGCTTTTTTGATAGCGGCAAGTAATTCTGCTGCAGTAATATTTTTACCAGTGCGGAGCATATCGGATCGATGGAGCTGCGCAAGCAGCTGCTGAAAATCATAACTGGTGTGCGCTGATTCTAACCTACGGGCTGCATCGGCAACATACGTGTTGCCGGAAAGCGAAGCTATCCTGTCCATGTCTATGCCTTCGGCATTCAAACCAGCACTGCTTTCTTGCTCATCAAACTCACCGAAACTGCCGAAATCTTCAAAATCATCTATAGAATCTATAGAATCTATGGATTCTATGGATTCTATAGGAGAAGCCACTGCATCTATCGATCGGTTAAAATCGTCGACACTGTCAGATTGTCCGGATGTGTTTGCAGTATACGATACTATGTTATTCGTAGTCTGAAAGTTCGTATGAACGGATCCCGATGTGCGGGCATCATTTTCTGCTCGCTGCTCTCTTTGCGGCGGTAGACCATTTGCCGGTGCATCTGCATTGTATACTTGGTTCAGCCGTTTAATAAGGTCTGTTACAGAAGTTATTTTTCCGACTTCGGGAATTGCAGCAGCAGTATATGCAGCAAGAGAGTCAATTGCTTGCAGAATATCAGGACGGAGAATACTGCTGCCGTCTTTTGTTGCTATGAGCAAATTCAGCACCTTTGAGCCGCCGAATTCTTTTTGAATAAATGTATCTGATTTGACAATTTGCACATCCGGATCAAAATACTCCATCAGAATATTATCAATCTCTAATTTTGAAATACCGAAAAATGAAAAAATAACACACGCCATACTTACAAGCAATACACTGCGGCGATGCGCATGGATAATCATGAGAGTATCCGTTATATATGCGTCTATTTTGCTGCCGCCTGTTTTCTCGCTTTGGAGTGTTGAATTTTTATCGGTAATACCACTTCTGCGGATAACAGGGTTTTTCGGTCCCCGTATAATCAACACTGTCGGAATGAGCGTTACTGCAACAATAAATGCTGCCAACACTCCAAAACTGGCAAAAATGCCAAATTCAAAGATAGGTACTACGCTTGTAAAGCAAAATGAAACAAATCCGGCAAAAGTCGTTAAAGCGGCAAGAAATACCGGCGGGAGTACATTAGCCATCGCTACAATAATTTGTTCGGCATGGTCTATCCTCGAAATAGCAGCACTCTGGATAACACCGTCAAAATAGTGATTGACTACATGAATACCATAGGCACTGCCTACTGCAATTAAAATAACCGGCAGTACCGTAGAGAGAATAGAAAGCGGTACTTGGAATAACGCCATTGCGCCTAATGCCCAAATACAGGAAATCATAACCGTTAAAAGCGGAAGGAATACACCGGTGAATCTGCGGAAAGATAAAAATAGTACGCATAAAACAACCGCTATGACAATAGGTATCAAAAAGAATAAATCATGATTGGTTGCTTCATTAACAATTTCACTAAAAATAGGTGCGCCGGTTACAAAGGTTTTTGAATCAGGACAGTGCCAAGCATCAGCAATACGCATCACCTCCCTGCATGTTTCAATTGTAAGCGGTAAGCCGCTCTCTTCTTTTTTAATATCAAGGAAAATGATTATTTGTGTTGCTTTTAGATCATCTGAAACTAAGTTTCTATTATAAAGCTCCCATGACCGGATTTTTTCGGTAATTGAGTCCAATTCTTGTGGGGTGCCGTTTAAATTATCAGGAATAAGTTTTTCGGTAACCATGGAATCTTCATTTGAATCGATATGCAGGGTAGTGGTAAGCGACACAACTTTTTTCACGAGCGGAAGTGCAGCTAATTGTTCATCGAGTATACGCAAGTTTGAAAGAAAGGTATTATCAATGACGGACGCATATTGACGCTGTATACCAATAAGCAGCGGCACTTCGTCTCCGAAAATTTTAGCAAGTTCTTCGTCTGCAAGCCGTGCCGCATCGGATTCCGGTATAAATCTGAAATTATTATTATCAAACCGAATCCGCGGCAGTTGGAGTGCAAAAAAAAGTGTAACTGCAAGAATAGAAACCAGTAATATACGCGGATGTTTATAAAATCTGCGGTAGAACACTGTTTTTAGATTCATAAACTCCACCTCGATTCTTCTCTGTAGACCTGTTCGATACCTTCGTTGCCGAACACATCTGGGAACCTCTAAAAACTTTAGTTTTTTAGAGGTTTTTCTTAGATTTATTTGCGACGTATTTTTTATAAATTATAACAGTATAAGAATTTATAAAAAATACTCGTTGTCAGCTGTGCTGATGAGGCATCTTCTAAAAGCTAACCGAGTTTTTAGAGATACCCATCTATTGTATACCGCAAAATAGCTAAAGTCAAGGTTGCCATAACAGTAGATTTACGATAGTATTAGCTTTGCTCATGGGGTATCTTTTAAAAATCTATGCCTGCGTTTTTGCAGATGCCCTTGTCTTAAAACTGCCATATCAGGGTGATTCGCGAGAGGAGTTATACATGATCACAAATGCATTATTTTCAGATTTTTATGAACTAACAATGGCTCAAGGATATTTTAAAAAGCAGCAGAATATGTCTTGTGTGTTTGATATGTTTTTCAGGCGCACACCGTTCAAAGGAGGATATGCTATTTTTGCAGGCTTGCAGCCGCTTTTAAAAAGCATTACAGCATTTCATTTTGAAGATTCTGACATTGCATACCTTGAAAGTTTAAAAATATTCGAGTCTGATTTTCTTGAATATCTGCGGCATTTCCGATTTTCGGGTTCTGTCTGGGCGATGGAGGAAGGCAGTGTTATTTTCCCCGGTGAACCAATACTGAGAATTGAAGCACCGATTATCGAAGCACTGCTGCTTGAAGGGCTTATTTTAAATACGGTTAATTTTCAAAGTTTGATTGCAACAAAAACAATGCGGCTCTGGCTTGCCTCTCATAAATCGACAATTATGGAGTTTGGGCTGCGCCGTGCTCAAGGATATGACGGTGCAATGAGTGCTACACGCGCAGCAATTATCGGCGGTGCAGCAGGAACCAGTAATACACTTGCCGGTAAACAGTACGGTGTTCCCGTTATGGGGACGATGGCGCATGCATGGATTATGTCATTTAAAAATGAGGAAGAGGCTTTTACCCGTTATGCAGAACTGTACCCTGATAATGCAGTATTTCTTATTGATACCTATAACACGCTGGGCAGCGGTATTCAGGCAGCGATAACAGCAGGAAAGCAGCTTCAGGCACAAGGAAAAAACTTTGGAGTGCGGCTTGATTCAGGTGATATGCAGTATTTAAGTAGTGAAGTCCGCAAACGGCTTGATGATGCCGGTTTACATAATGCAAAAATAGCTATTTCAAATGAATTGACAGAAGAAATTGTTGAATCGCTTGTTTTAAACGGTTCTCCTATTGATGTATGGGGTATAGGAACTAATTTAGTAACCGGCGGACAAGAATCTTCTTTTACCGGTGTGTATAAACTTGCTGCATATCAAACAGAAAACGGAGCATGGCAGCCCGTAATGAAAGTTTCAGATAATCCGGGGAAAATTACCAATCCGGGTATTAAACAGGTGTGGCGGCTGTATAACGAAGACGGCTCTTTTAAAGCAGATGTAATCGGGCTGCTGGAAGAAACCATCACCGCCGGTACTTCATACTGTTACTATCACCCGCTCAACGATTACCAAAATTTTAGCTTTTCCGCTGCAAAAGTTGAATCCCTCTTGTCAATAAAGATTAAGCAGGGTACACTGATTGCTGATACTGAAAAACTCTCTGTTATTCATCAACGGGCTGCCTGTCAACTTGACTGTCTCCATGCAACATCAAGAAGACTGTTAAATCCCCATATTTACAAAGTATCATTAACGAATACGCTGTTTAAGCTAAAGCAGCAATTATTACATACCTTACAGCAAAAATAGGAATATCATGCGGCGAAGTCTCCCTTATTTTTTGTTTTTTTCTATCTATGGTGTTATTAACACCTATTTTCCCATTGCACTCCGCTCGCTGGGATTTTCAAATGCTGAAGTAGGAATCCTGCTTGGAATTATCGAAGCAGCGGGATTTACTATTCCTTTCCTGATTACGCCCGCACTGGATAAATCCGGTAAATACGGTATAGTCATGCTGCTGCTCGGGTTGGATATGACACTGTTTTTATATCCGCTGCTTTGGAAACCGGTACTAATTACCGCCGGCATTACACTCGCAGTTTTCGCAATCGGGTTAAAAGGACTGGTACCCATACTCGACGGTTTTACTGCAAAAGTATTGGGGCAGAATAATTCAGCATATGGAAAAATACGGGCTGCAGGATCAATGGGCTTTGTGTGTACCAGTTTGTTTTTACAAATAACACCGTTTATTTCCAGTAAAGATAGTATTGCCGTTATCATTGCTGTAAGTGTAATTGCCGGTTTATTTACGATTTCACTGGTTGCAATGCCTGATATTTTCAATATTCCGCTATTGCGTATGCATGAACATACCAATATCCGCGATGAAAAGGAACACAATGCCGCCTTTCCGCGTATTTTCTGGTTTGCCTTATTACTTATGTTCCTTGCATTTATGGGGCTTGCTCCTTGTCAGCGTTTCTTTTCATTGTATGTAGAAGAATATCTACACCTCAATGCAGCGGCTGCATTATGGGCACTGTCAGGCATTATGGAAATTCCGGTGATGGTGTATTCCGGTAAGCTGATAAAACGATTTGGAACGGGGACGCTCTTGATGATATGCTTATTGAGTATTGTTGTACGCGATATAAGCTATATCATTTTTCCCGGTATTACCGGTGCAGTTATCGGGCAGATGCTCCACGCAATAAGTTTTGGATTATTCCATCCAGTGTGTATTGTCATCTGTGCTTCGTATAGTATGGGAAAAACGGCAGCCGCGATGATGCTGTTTAATGCAGCAAACGGCATTGCAAATGTACTTGGCAGTGTAATAGGCGGTTATCTTATTCAATATGCAGGATATCCGGCATTATTCATCTTTTTTGCAGTATTTCCGCTTGTCGGTGTGCTATTGTATATGCGGCAGTTTCGATCGCTCCGCTGTTGAACAATTTTCATGCGACCCTGTTCTGAAACGGAAGTTTCTGAACAGGCTTATTGTATTAAGACTTAATTTTTTCACCATCTCCTTTACTCAAAAATAAAAGGCGGAGCACCGGTGAGTATAACCTCAGTAATTGATAGGTGTATTTGCGTCAAAATAAGTTTTTCTTTTTGGTCGGAATCAAATGAAATAATAAAAAATGTATCTTTTTGCTGAGAGGACTTGAGCTGTAAGATGCACTGCCCCTTTACTGCCAATAGTGCATACCGTCCTGTTTCGGGGCTGGCGTGTTCTCCTGTTTCAGTGCGGACAAGGAGATACTCTGTATCTGAAAATGATAATTCACTGCCATCGGTACTGAGCCATTTTTTGCCGTCAGCATAGAGGCGTTCTTTTGCGTCATTTATATCTACAGTCTCGGATGAGGGGGTAATTGTTGTATGTACTTTACGGTAAACGCCATCCCAGTTGGAGGATGTCCCGATTTTCAATCGGGCAACATCTTCTATAACCCGCACCCGTATTTCATCCATGCCGATAAGTTCAATATCGACTCTCCGGTAAATACTGGTGATTGCCGTATTTTTTGCAGAGAAATACATTCCATACTTACGCGGTGTAATAGATTGTATCACAAATATTTCTTCAATATTATCAATACTAAAAATAAGCTCGCTATCTGCAATGTTAAAAAAAATGCTGCGGCTTTGCTGTTCGCTGGAAAACGGCTGATACCATAGTCCTGCAACAAATTCTTTAAATGCGCCGGTACTGCTATTTTGCAACTTTTTTAAAAATGCGGTTTCTACTGTTTCGCCGGGTATCTTTTCTTCATGTGTTTGAACAAAGGTATAATTTTTTTCATCCCATGCATAGACTTTCGCTATTTGATTCAATGTATTAGGGTATTGAGGATCTACATGATATGTTTTTATACTATAGGAAGTAAGGCTCGTATTTTGCCGATTATCAGTTTTTGTAAATAAAATCTGTCCATCAGCACTTAATTGAGTAATTGTATGTACATCTATGTGGTTTTTCTGGATTTCTAAGCTATGCATTGCAAAAACTTGGAGACTTTCGGCATTTATGCCGTGATACACTATAATCGGTGTTTGAAAATCCTGCACCGGCAGTACATACAACGATAGCGTATTCGGTTGTGAAACAGTGGTTCGTATTTCCTCCGATCGGATAAATCCTTGTGTTTCAAAATCATATAAGAATATCAGGAGAGAAAGATAGGGATCCGAAAGCTTTTTAACTGCAACCAACTGATCTGCCATCGTATCATTATTGATATCAACCGTAATGAGTTTTATGGCTGTTTCATCGCTTGCAAGCGTAATGGGTAATTGCAGTTTTTCTGTATTGTCATTTTCCGGTTCGTTATGCCGTTCATTGCGAGTGTACTCAATAGGAACAATCGTTTGGGCATTTTGAATAGTATCGTTGGTCTGATCATGTTTTCGCTGATATATTAATACTCCAATGATGCACGGGACTGCAATAATACACAGTGTATAAAATATTTTTTTCATACCTCATTACCCTTACCTGATGAACACTGAAAGTTCTAAAGATTAGAGCGAATGCTGCAAAAGCCGGTTACTTGTGCCGATAGCGATGTCATTGCTGACGGCAAAAAGTTGGTTCCTTTTTCAGCATCCGCATCAGCGCAGCTGATCGCAAATTAAATCTTTAGGGAACCTCTAAAACTTCAGTTTTTGGACAGCTCTCTTACCGATGAACAATACACAAGGAAGCACATTGTTCATCTCAACATCGCATTTAAATCTAAGAAAATTGTCCGCAAGCTGAAGTTTTTAAATACGTTATAAATCAATAGCAGGATTATCTTTGGTGAGGGTTTCCATGCGGACGGTAGCACCAAGGTATTTTTCAGCAAAGTCAGCAATAAGCTGTAAGGCGGCTTTTAAATCTTCCTCGCGGGCAGGGTCAAGATTTTCCATGATAACAAAAGCATTCTTTGTGTTTTCAGTTATCATTGTCCGCTTTCCATCACGCCAGTTAAAGCAGCGGCAGACAGCCCCCTTATCATCGCGGTAGCATAATTCGCCTTCTAATGTCGGATTATTGTCTTCTTCGCCAAGAGCATAAAATTCGTCGCCGCCTTGCGTAACACCGAGCAGCAAATCGCCGGCAAAGCAGTCTGAGTCTTCGGCTCCGCAAGGTAAACCAAAACGCAAAGAAGCGGCATTATAAATGTCAACCAGTGGGTTAATATAAGAAACAGGGTTTTGTTTTTCAACCCGTTTCAGTAATGCCTCGATACTGCACCGGACACCTTTTTTGGTTTTAAATTTACGGTATGCCTCCCTCCATATTGCAATAACAGGATTCTCGCTAAAAACATTTTTAACTAAGAATTTTTCCGCTTCTGCATTACTCTGCGAAAGAAGAACTTTTATATCACGGACACTTTCTCCTGTATTGTCCATATTACGCAAAAGAAGCACTCCAAGTTTTGCCTGCGGAAAAAGCTCCCAAAAGGATGGTTCTGCAATAAATTTACTCATAATAACTCCTTAATTTCAGTGATAGATGACATCCCCGACGAGTTTAACATTAAGTCTTTATGCAATAATGACTTAATGTTAAACATCGCATCTAAATCTAAGGAAACAGGTGAGCAAAGCTCACCACCAAAAACTGAAGTTTTTAGACAGCCCCTACCGGAAATTAAATCTACGGAAACAGGCGGGCAAAGCTCAGCATTCAAAAACTTCATTTTTTGGATAGACCCTTCGGTTTCTTTTTACTGAGGGGTACGGTACATACGGTTCAAAATGTCTTGCAGCTTATTGCCGTATTCAGGATCAACTGCCCATGACCCCGTCAACAAACGGATATCCGGAGCTTTCCCCTTAGGATTAACATAGCGGTAGCGCGGATCCACGCATGGGCGATTGAGCGGATCGGGACTGGCATAGGCTTTCAGATGCTGAATATGAGCGCGCACACCGATTTGCTCTGTTTCAAAAATAATGCCGCGTTGCTCTTTGCTTATAGCACCCAAACCGCAAAAATTGTTCATAGTATCGGTAACCACGCCGTTAAACTGCAAAAAACCAGTCTCCAAACACATTTGTGCAAAGGCAATATCAGCACTCACACCCTCAATAGCAGCTTCTTTTCGATATAAACGAATAATCCTATCTAATTTCTGCTGGTCAACCGCTGCATTTTGGCTGAGAAAAAAAATGCGCATACGTCTTTCAGACATACTTCCTTTTCCCATAATAGCTGATGACGGTGCTTGCGGTACCGTTTTACAGGATAAAATTATAACACATATAATGAAAATATACAATCGGACAAACAAACACGGGCTGATATTTCTTATCTGCACACCATTATGAGAGAAAAACATACTATGTAAGCTAGTATATTTTTTACCGGTTGGTCAAGTATGAAAACGCATGGATTCAGGGATTCAGCACAGCTGATAGCATCGCATCGAAATCTAAGGAAAACCGGCGGGCAAAGCTCACTTTCAAAAACTGAAAGCCTATCTGTTTTTAGAGAAGCCTTATTTACTGAATAGGCTGCGCTGTCCTGCTTTTATCCATCTACCCGGGGTACGGGTTAGTACCGGCGATTGTATCTGGGTAGAAAGCCATTCAACATAGAGCGCATTCTCCTCACCCTCCATTTTTACAAGCATAGTTTGTATACGCTGCTGTTCATCTTTTGTAATAGTCATTACCGTTTCTTCTGCCATGCGGATAAATGCCCCTGAAGCGGCAGCAAGCATTGCATGACTACAGGCAAATGGAATATCACGATGCACAAAAATCAGTTTACCGGTATTCCTTTGGATAAAATACTGGATTAATACAGTTACAAGCTGAAAATTTGCCGTAATTAAATCGGTGATAATGGTATCGGCTGCTAACATATCTTTTCCATCGTATATGTGCATATATGCCGGCGCATCAAAGATGATAATGGCACTCGCTATGTCTGCACCGATATTTTTTAATTGAAGAGGAATTGATTGAGCAGAAAAAGGCGACGTTCTATTCCATGTAATAATAGGACCGATTACTTGATCTTCCGGATGGCTTCTCGTATCCTTATCATCAGCAGTAATGCAGACTTGCAGTCCCTGAACACGAAGAAAATCCGCTAAACTCAACGAAAAATTTAAACGGTTATCGGTAATTAAAATGTCATTGTTCATACGGTGCAGTATATACCGGATAGTAAAAAATTAAAATAGGGTACTACGCTGCAGAACGAGGAATCCCGGTAGTACATACTTGAAATACTTTTGTAAAATAGTTATTTTATACAGACATGAACCTAAAAACAACAACAGAATATGAAACAGTGCAGCTTGGTAAAGAACTCGGTTCCTTATTGCAAAAAGGAGATGTGCTTGCTTTACAAGGAACTCTTGCCGCTGGAAAAACTCAATTAACAAAAGGTATTGCACTTGGTCTTGCCATTGCAGAGCCGGTAACCAGCCCAACTTTCACGCTCATATCCGAATATTCCGGCAGACTTCCGCTTTACCACATGGATGTCTACCGGCTCGATTCTTGTGAGGCTTTTTTAGATACCGGTGCAGAAGATTTACTCTACGGGGAGGGAGTTTGTGTTATTGAATGGAGTGAAAAAGTAATGAGCGAACTTCCCTCAACAACAATTAGTATCACTATTATGATTAATGATGACGGCAGCAGGGCAATTACAATACAAAATTGGCAGTATGAAACTGCTCCTTTTGCGCAATGGGAGGCTGATAAATGAATATTCTTGCGATTGATACACTTGGCAATACGCTATCGGTTGCTGCCCATGGACCAAAAGGATCTATATTGCAGTCTTTTACTGGTACTGCTCGTACTCATGCAGAACAGCTGCTGCCGCTTATTGATTCAGTTGTATCAGCAGCAGGATTTACAGCCGGCACTATTGATATGGTTCTTGCTCCCGAAGGACCCGGTTCTTTTACCGGCTTACGGCTTGGCTATGCTGTTGCAAAAGCTCTGCAATTAAACTCCGCAGCTCATTTTGTACCGGTTCCCACCTTAGCCTGTATTGCAAATAAATATGCTGCATGGAGCGGCGGGCTTGCCGTAGTGCTTGATGCAAAGCGCAATCGTTTTTATATGCAGCTTTTTAAAAATAATCAACCGCTGTGCGAACCATCTGATAAAACAGCAGAGGAAATACTGCCGTTATTAGACAGTGCCGATAACTGGCTGATTACCGGATACGGTACCGCTGCTTTCATGGAATCGCCGGTAGTAAGAGAAAAATCGGAGCGGCTATTCTGCGTAGAAACCGATCCGCTTTGTTTTGCTCATTCCATGATTGCCTATGCGCATACATATACTGCCTGTACTGCTATTGCTGCGTCCGACTATGCAGGTCCTGTATATATCCGAAAAAGCGACGCAGAAAAGGATTAACCAATGGAAAAAAGTACGGTTTCACTGCAAACAACTGCTGCGATGCCTTTTGAGACACCGCATAAACCGCCGGCTAATACCTTACCACATGATGTCTATGAGGATATTATCCACTTGACAAAGCACCATATATTACCGATTTTTGTGGTTGATACTAATCTTATGATCCGCTATATTTCCGATAGTGCATATAAGCTGTTTGAAGGCTATTATACATTAGAACGAAAGCCCTTATTCAATGTACTTGGTACAGTGTTTAACCAAAGCGGTATCCAGTCATTTTTAAATCACATCCGCTCAAAAGAAAAAGGCTATATGTGGATAGGAGATATTGAACATAAAGCGCGAATGTTGCGGACACTCCACACCCGAGTCCGTGTGCATCCTTTTTTTGACAGCGCAGATGCCCTTGCGGGGTATTGGGTTGTCTTTGAGGATATAACCGGTCAGCATAATGAATCGTATAAAAAAATGTTATACGGTTTATTGGAGGCATCTCGTTTAAAAGATAATGATACCGGCTCCCATGCTGAACGCTTGAATTTTTATTGCAAGCAGTTTTCAGAATACCTCTTTTCGCTCAATATCTATCCGCAAATCAATCAGGATTTTATTGAAAATATTTCCTTTTTGGCAGCAATCCATGATATTGGAAAAATAGGCACACCTGATTATATTTTACAAAAACAGAGCAAACTATCAAAAACCGAATGGGAAATTATGAAAGAACATACCATTAACGGCGCATTGATTGTTTCTGCATATCCTATCGGTATGGCAAAAGAAATTGCATTAAGCCACCATGAAAAGTGGGATGGTTCAGGCTATCCTTTTAAGCTTGAAGGAGAAATGATACCGCTTGCAGCGCGTATTGTTGCTGTTGCAGATGTATATGATGCATTACGAATGAAGCGTCCGTACAAAGATGGGCTTTCTCATCTGGAAACGGTTGAATATATTTTGCAAGAATCTGACAAGCATTTTGATCCTCAGCTTCTTCAACATTTTCAAAAAACACACCGCGTTTTTGAAAGTGTGTGGGACAGTTTACAAGACACCCCGCATGAATAGCTGTGAAGCTTTAAAAATCTAACCGAGTTTTTAGAGGTTCCCAGCTATAATTCGAGCTTACTAAGAGAGTCTATATTTCCCAATGCAAGGGCTGCCTGATTTTCTTTCTGAATTTCATCATATATTTCTTCGCGGAAAACTTTTACCGTGCGGGGGGCTTTAATCCCAAGCTTTACTTGATCGCCGCGGACTTCGATAACAGTAATTTCAATTGAATCGCCGACACGGATTTTTTGGTTTGTTTTTCGTGTGAGTATTAGCATGAGGTTCCTCCCGCTTTCATTTCAGCAACAATATCATGCTTGGTTTTCCATTTTTCACCGCCGACTACCAGTTGTATTGCCCGCTTATTCTTTTTATTGATGATAAGCGGACCTTGCAGGTTCGCTGTAATAGGACTCCCGTCAGGCGGGACTGTTACCAGTGCAAATACGAGTACATCTGACGGCGAGACAATTTCGAGCGGTTTTAGTAATTCGTCATCAATGTCTAATTCATAATCAGTACGGAAGATAAAAGGGTCGATTGCAATAAATGCAAGAGAAGCCTCATCGAGTGACTGTATCCAAATAAACGGTTTTTGTTCTGCATCGATCAGGGCGAAGCGGTGATAGTTTTCAAACCCATAAAATCCTTCAGATACTGAAATCACCTGCGCTTCGTCAACAGTAATCTTTCCTAAAGCTTTTGTCATAATTTCCATAGCTAATCCTTTTTATATAAAGCAAATAAATCTAAGGAAACTGTCCAAAACCTGTTTCGCAATCCGCTTTAGCGGATATAGTGCATTATTTCCTTGCAGAAAAAGCCGATAGGCTTTCAGTTTTTGGACAGCCCCGTACCCCATCAACACAGCTGATTACGAGTTTTAATTTAAGTCTTTATACAGTAATAACTTAAATTAAAACATCGCATCTAAATCTAAGGAAACAGGTGAGCAAAGCTCACTACCAAAAACTGCTTTGCAATCCGCCAATGCGGATAAATAACTATTTCCTTACAGAAAAAGCCGATAGGCCTTCAGTTTTTGGACATTCCCGTTCCCGTACGTTATTTACCGCAAATAATTGAGAAGCGTATGTTTATACAGGTTACCGATTGTACTCAACGCTGCTTCATGGGTGTGTTCATACATTTTCAAATCGGTAATCGCCTGCGTTAAATCCAAATCAGATTCGCGGGACTCAGCGGCAGTTACGCTTGGAATTTGCATATTCAGCCGTGCAAGTGCTGCTTCTCCACGCTCAAAACGCGAGCCGTTTTCAGCGAGGCGTGCCGATAGATTATCAATAGCACCGTCAACGCTGCCGAGAATTTTTCCGCCAAGCGATTCTTGGTCACCTGCATACAAAGCATTGCGCAGTGCGATAACCGCATCAAAGAGTGAGCCGCCTGAAACCCGCACAGAATCCGAAAGATTGTACGGCGGACGCTGCTGCGGCTTTATTAAACCAAGGGAGGAAAGCACCGTACCTTCTCCGGTATCGCGCAGCCACAGTTGGCGGGCATCAGTTGTTTCAAGATTCATGCCGCTGGTAACAGGGTCAAGATATGCTTTTACCGCTGCACCAGAGCTGTTAATCTTTGACATAATTGCATATACGTTATCACCCGCTACAAGCGGAATAGTTACGCCGTCAACTTCGATACTGCTGTCTTTCTGTACTACATAATCGCGTACATCGGTTTCTGAAAACAGGGATTGTTTTTCTGCCCAAAAGACCCTGTTACCCGCCTGAGCCGCTTCTAAAAATGACAGCTCATCGGCTTCTACTTTTTTGGAATCAATAGACCCATTATAGCGCACCGCAGTAATAACGGCACTTCCTGCTCCGTCCACGTCTCCCATAACCGGCTCAAATGGTTCGGTAAAGCTCTTAGTTCCTGCAAAAATACGCACACCGTCTGCACCGACCGCATTGGCATTTTGTACTAATTCGCGGAGCAGCTCATCCACTTCCGGTGCCATTTTTTGTAAGTCTTCCGAAGTGTATGTTCCCGTAGCACCGGCAACGGAAAGCTCGCGCAGCCGCTGCATAATGCTTATAGCACTTTGCATTGGACCTTCAGCAATTTTATATTGATCATTTAAAGTTTTTGCATTCCGCTCAAAGCGGTCAAGCCGCGCAAGGAAAGATTTGTAACGGACGGAATGTCCGGCAGCAAGCGGGTCATCACGCAGCTGCTGAATACGCCGCTGTGAACTAAGCTGACTTTGTACCCGATGGATTCTGCTTTCCTGCTTCCGTGCAGCATAACCGCTATCGGTATATTGCATATTTGAACTAATCCGTCTCATTCACTCCTCCTTATACACCTAGCCGGTTAATCACCGTATCTAACATTTCGTTTACTGTAGAGATAAAACGGGCGGAGGCATTATAGCCGTGTTGGAATTTGATAATATCCGCTAATTCTTCATCAATATTAACGCCGGAAAGTGAATCCCGTATATCATGCAGCTCTTTCACAATCGCTGTTTGCGTCTGCAATGCCAACTCTGATTGCTCTCCTTTTAAGCCCATACCGGTAACGGCATCTGCAAAAAATTCATCGAAAGTACGGGTGTTTCCAATCATAACCGGCGTATTCCGAATTTGTGTAATTGCAACAGCCGCCCTGTTATCGCCGGGGTAGGGAATCCCTTCGGGACTCGGATAGCCTGCTGCAACATTGTGCAGATCTCGCACTACTACAGGATTTAATTCCATCCAGCCGGCAGGGTGTGCTATTGGAGAAACTGCATATTGCGCACCTTCCTGAGAAAGTGCTGCAACTGCATTCGGCTGCTCCCAGTTATAGGCATTTTCATCCCCGCTTCCGGCAAGCACTCCTGCATAACCGGCAAGAAAGCGACCCGAATCTGCGGCATACCGAAGTACAAAGTCAGGATTTTCGGGGTTTTCCGCAGTGGTTCCCTTTAAAACCAATTTGCTGTCTTGATCTAAATAGGCAACAGCCTCGGCTCCGGAACGGTTAATACGGTCAACAAGGTCTGCAACCATATCAGTAGAATAATAGGGAACTTCTACCGTTCCTTCCGCTGCCGACAGTGTAATAACTCCCTCCAGCCCAATTTGTTCGCGAGGGTCAAGCTGGTGAGCACCGGTTAAACGGAAAATATAAGACGAATCATACGTGCCGTCTCCGTTTCGGTCAAAATTTCCTTCTGTATTGTTGATAAAATATTGCTCTTTAAAAAAATCAATTCCTGTTTTTCCGTTCAATCCCATAGCATTTCTATGAATATCATTCACAAGATCGACAAAATTCATCGCCATAGTATCGAGTTTTCTAATTTCATCACGGACATCAGAATCCCGTAGTTCGATAAGTGCTGCTAAACTGCCGCTTTCAAAATAAGCAGTATTACCGGAATCCGACCATACTACTTGTGCATATCCCTCATTAGCTGTGGTACTTTTAAGCGCAAATGTCCGGTGAGCACTGCCTTGTACGAGCTCCAAACCCGCAGTGTGGATAATATATGATTCGTCACTATCCCGTTTATCCACGGTTATATTAATCATGGAAGACAATTTTTCGGTTAATACATCTCGTTTATCCATTAAATCATTCGGAGAATCCCCAATAGCTTTTGATTTTGCAATTTCTTCGTTTAGCCCTGCAATTTTTTTGGCAAGGGTATTGATCTGTGTAACCCGCGCTTCAATGTCCCCATCAATCATATCGCGTATAGTCTGTAAACCGCGATACTGCTGATGAATAGAATCGGTCAGTGTTTGTGAGCGGGTAATTACCGCGCCGCGTGCAGCTGTTGATTCGGGGTACATGGCTAATTCCTGCCAAGAATCCCAAAATTGATCGAGCCGTGTGCGTACCGATATATCTTCCGGTTCATTGTATAATTCTTCCATCATACGAATGTATGAATCGCGTGTTTCCCAATAGCCTTGTTTATCTGTTTGCGCCGTAATGCGCTGATCAAGCAGTTCGTTACGCAGCCGAGTAATGGAGCTAATCGAAACGCCTTGTCCGATTTGTCCGGGTGTTTCCGCACGTGATAAGTCTGCTCGGTACAGCGGGGCAAATGAATCAAGCTGAACCCGCTGGCGCGTATACCCTTCTGATGAAGAATTGGAAATATTATGACCTGCTGTTTGTACAGATTGTTGATGAGCAAATAAACTCCGTTTCCCTGCCTCAATTGCTGCAAAAGTTGACATTGTATTCCTCCTTGAATAAACCTGTTCGGAAACTTTAGTTTCGGAACAAGCCGGCTTGTAATGTAATATTCTAAATCGTGCTATTTGCGTGATTTAGAACTTGTAGACCTATTCAGAAACGGCGTTATCGAACAGGTCTAATATAACGGTTAGAACACCGTATCAATAACCATACTGGTAAAATTCCCCTGTGTAGGTGCCCCCGTTCGGGTATAGTATGCCGTTTTTGTACTTTCCGCTGCTGCTTGTACCATGCCGTTGATCAGGGTACGGGCATGGGAAATATAGGCAGAAAGAGAATCATTTTCTATTTTCGACATACAAATATAGTGCCGTAAGGTACGGTACAAGGCTGTAAGTTCTTGTTGTGTTTGCTGAGGAAGTATCCTAATGTAGCTATAAAAATCAGATACACCATCAGAATAAGGATTTAACTGATCCAAAAAAAGAAAGCACTGCTTATCAAGCTGTAAAAACGCCTGCGATGCTTCAACGCTTTTAAGTACGTACTGCTCCATGCCTTCCCATGATCGGTGTAAAACACAGTAGGTGAGTGCTTTTTGATATTCGTATACTTTTTTTATAACAAGAATCTGCTGCTGCAATGTTTTTTCTATTTTTCCTGCTATGAAAATCTGATCCATGGAATACTCCTCTTTGACCATTTTCGGCAATTTAAAAAAAAACTTGAACAAAGCGAGGATGAATATTAATGCTGATAGCATCTTATCTTAGGAATTTCGCATGATAATTTCCTAAATCATTGTATGATAATAACTTAAGCATAAAATATGACAAAAAAATAAAACGTATAAGTTGTTATAGGCTATAACTTTATAATTTGAATGCGAAATCTCTGCATCCCGAGTCAAACTCTTGACATTTTTTACCGATGCGATATATTCTACAGTATTATTGCAATCACTTTAGCGAAAAAAAACCGGGCTGTTTGGGAAAGACGTAATTTTTGCCATCGGAGATGTTAAAAAAGTAACCAACTTTTTGCCACTGGCAATGACATCCCCATGTTTAATACTGTTGGAGGAACTAAAGCATGATCGAGAGTATTTCAATAAAAAACATTGCCCTTATTGATGAACTTTCGATAGATTTTTCCCATGCACTTACAGTTCTAACAGGAGAAACAGGTGCAGGAAAGTCTATTCTTATCGGAGCTTTAAGCTTTTTACTCGGCGGTAAAGCGCATACGGATATTATCAGAACAGGCGCAGCAGAGGCATCGGTTGCTGCTGTGTTTTATGTACCGGAAACTCATGCGGCAGCGCATGAGTGGCTAAAAAAACGGGAAATTGAACCTGACGATAACAGAATACTGCTGCGTCGCACGATAAAAATAAACGGTAGAATGTCTGCATGGATACAAAACACGCCTGTATCCCGTACTGAGCTGGAGGCATTTACTGCATTTTTAGTTGACATTCACGGGCAGCATGATCACCAATCCTTATTTAAAACGTCTGAACACCGCCGTTTTTTGGATTCCTATGCCGGTCTTACCGAAGATGTTATCCGTTTTTCCGGAAACTATACGAAACTCGCTGAATGTAAGGCTCAGTTGGAAAAAATTGAGCATATCGAAAAAGAACGTATGGAAAAACTGGATTATCTTTCTTTCGTTCAAAATGAAATAGATCAAGCACAGCTTCAGCCGCATGAAGATGAACAGTTAGAAACAGAAGAAGCAAAACTATGCCAGTATGAAAAGCTGTATGAACAAACTATGCTGCTTAAAAATACCTGTAGGGCAGATCAAGGTATTGTACCGCTTCTAAAAAAGTTGCGCCATATCGCGGATTCTATTGCCGATATTGACCCCCAACTGGGGGCGTACACTGAACGCATTGAAAATACGTATTATGAAATGCTTGATATTAGTGAATTTTTTAGCGGGTATCTTGATAAACTCGTTTTTGATCCAGAACGGCTCAGCCAAGTACAGGAGCGGCTTTCGTCTATTGCAAAATTGAAAAAAAAATATGGCGATACCATCGAATCAATTTTATCATTCAGAGAGCAGGCGGTTCAGCAGCTTGATACCCTTGCAGAAAGTGAACATACAAAAACTGCATTGCAAAAACGGATTAGCGAGCTTTCTGCAGCATTGTATACACAGGGAACAGCACTCTCACAGCAGCGGAAAAAAGCTGCGCTTGATTTGGAACAGCAGATACAAACGGTGTTACAGCGGTTGGGTATGCCGAAAGTACAGTTTAAGGTACAGGTCAGTATGAAAGCCGCAGACGGCACTACACAAACAGCCAGCCCATTCGGCTTTGATTTGATTGAGTTTCTCATTAGCGCAAATCCGGGCGAACCGGTAAAGCCTTTGAATAAAATAGCCTCAGGCGGAGAAATATCCCGCATCATGCTCGCACTAAAAACAATTCTTGCTGCCGCAGATGAGGCAGACACGCTTGTGTTTGATGAAATTGACACCGGAATAGGAGGAGAGATTGCTCATACATTGGCAAAGCATTTAAAACAGCTGGGGCAAGAAAAGCAAATTCTTTGTATCACCCATCTTGCTGTGATTGCAGCTGCTGCCGATAATCATATAAAGATACGGAAAGTCCAGTCTGGAGATTCAAGCCGTACCGAAGCTGAGATTATTACTGAGGATGATCGTATTGATGAAATTGCACGTATGCTTGCAGGAGATGAAGCAAGTGCTGTTTCCCGTACCCATGCACAGGAGCTATTAGCAAAGTACCGGACTGTATTGCCCTGTCCTGTTATGTGAATGAGACTATAGTGTTATGAAAAAAACAAAAGCAAAACAACAAACCACTGATGAAAAAGGACTCTTCTATCAAGAAGAAATAAACAGGATTCTCGAGCAAGAAAAGGCAATTGCTGCAATGGTGGCGCAAGACCCCGACGGTAGTATGTATAAAAAAATTATGCTTGCCGATGAGATGATCTATCTTGTTACCCTCTACCTTGCAAAATATCAATTAGCATCATCATTTTCTGCTGGTAAGGCTGAAGATCTTTTAAATGATGCTCGCAAAGCGTTATACAAAGTAATTATCTGTCTTGAAGAAATCGTGAGCAACTTAATAGATGCCCCGTTTTCGGAATACGAAGAGAAAGTGCAAAAAATTAAACAGGTTCCTCAAAAGCACCGGTATTATCTTATCAGGAAGCTGGGGCTTGCCCTTGATCTTGTTATGCGGGCGTATGGAACTAATAGTAAATGGAAATGGTCATTTGTCGAACTGCAAGGACGCTTTGCCGGTGTAGCAAAAAATATATTGGATTTAAAAGATACTGCTTCCTCAGGGCTTAATCCTCGTGATCCTGAGTATGAAACCACTATGTTTCATATCCGGCTGGTTAAACGGCTGCTCCAGCAGGCTGCTGATAAATATCGTGAAAAATATGAAATGGCAACCTCAAGTATTGATGATTTTCGATTAGCTATTCAATATTTATCTGCTTTATACCGTATTCATATTATTTTGAATGAACGGAACGCGGCGGAAGATGTTAAGAAGAAAATTGATATATGGTCAGATAAAATGGAAAAAGACCTTCAGCGGAAAAAAGGACGATAATGTTTAATAATGCAATGGTCTTAAAACTGTTTGAAGCATTTTCTATCCAGCGTTGGAATGATCTTATCCGTCCTTTTGATATTGTAGAGATGGATAAAACAGCCGAAAAAATGTTTTTAAGTTTTATCATCGGTAAATATGAAGAAAAAAGCGGTTGTACTGTTGATTGGCTGAAAATTATTAATAATTCCTTTTTTGAGCTGCTTCGCCGTATTGCATTATGTGATATGAAGTCTCCTGTACGGAGGATTATCCGCTCGAACTATCCTGAAGAATATCAAAAATTAAACCAATGGGTTTTCGATCGATACAAATATATCATTTTTGACGAGCAATGCTTAGAAGAGTTTAAAGCGTATCTGTTTGAACCATTTGAATCTAAAGACTTGAGTATGCGTATTTTGCGAGCCGCTCATAAATATTCCACAATCCGCGAAGTTGAGATGATCCGTATGGTAAATGAGCCGTTCCGCCTGACCGAAATTGATGCAGGTCTCCAAGCGGATATAGTAGATTTCATGGATTTAACCGGTGTAAAATTGCTGGCAACAAAGCAGCAGCCGTACCGGTTTATTACTGAAATTGAGCGGCTGCGTTTCCAAACACGGTGGAACCAAACGCCGCGGGTACCTGCGACAAATGTACTTGGACACTCGTATTTTGTTGCGGCACTTACATTTTTAATGAGTAGAACACTTAAATTTGCACCGCATAGAATATACAATAATTTTTTTGCGGCGTTGTTCCATGATTTACCCGAAGCAGTAACACGGGATATTATTTCTCCTGTAAAACAAGCAACAGATCATTTACCGGAAGTTGTGAAAGATATTGAAGATACTATTGTTACACAGGAATTATTACCGCTGATGGATGAATCATACCGAAGTGAGGTTGTGTACTTTATTCAGGATGAATTTAAGAATAGAGTACAGATAGACGGAAAAACCTGTTGCGTAGATACAGATGCACTGAATACGCGCTATGCGGAACCTGCGTTTCATGCAGTTGATGGGGAGCTGATCCGTGCGGCAGATCATATTGCAGCATTTATGGAAGCGGATAGTTCTATCCGCTTTGGTATCCGGTCAGAACAGCTGGAGGAAGGCAGGGCAAGCACCCTCCGGCGGTACGGAAAAGGTATGGTTATCAACGGACTTTCGCTCGATACCTTTTTTGATGCTTACCGGTAAGTATCATTGGCAGTTCCCTTTATATTTAATGTGCGGTATTATCAGCTTTGCTGATGAGGCAGCTCTAAAGTTCTATGGAACCCTTTACGCAATGGCATATTAGAAATTGCGTATAGTACCGTCAGGTTCGCTTAAAAACACTCTTGGTGTTTTTAAGGTGAAAAAACCGTTTTCTATAACACCCGGGATGGTATTCAGCTCTTGTTCGAGTATGCGGGGCTGAATATCTGCTTGTGCATTCCACAGAATATCTAAAATGAAATTACCGTTGTCAGTAATAACCGGTCCTTTTTTTCTAATTCCCTCCCGCAGGGTAACGGAAACCCCATACTGCGCAAGCCTATTCATAATACTGACACGAGCCTCCGGCACAATTTCTATCGGTAATGGAAACGCACAGCCTAGCTTCTGCACACTCTTTGTGTGATCCCCAATAACAATAAAGTGTGTACTATTGTATGCAATAATTTTTTCACGCAAAAGAGCTGCTCCACCGCCTTTTATCAGATTCTTATTAGTATCTATTTCATCTGCTCCGTCAATGGTTAGATCAAGACTGCCGTTTATCCGCTGTGCGCTCAAGGAGTATACCGGAATACCGTACTTTTCGCAGGCGATAGCCGTTTGAAAACTAGTAGGAACAGCGGCAATATCATGCAAAGTACTATTTTTACTATACTCTGCCAGCCGTTCTACCGCTGGTAATGCGGTAGAACCTGTCCCAAGCCCGATTTTCATACCGGAATAGATATACCCTTCCTGTATGAGGGTATCAACCGCAGCGCGGGCAACCGCTGTTTTTTGTTCATCCTGACTAAGTACATTACTCATACTGCTCTCCCGTAAATAATTCAAATTGTTTATATGCTTGATACCGCAGCATCATATAGCCGTTAGAGGTTTTGCAGCCTGCTTGTTCGGCACGGCGCAGCAACGGTGTTTGTTCCGGTATATAAATGGCATCAAACACATATTCACTACCTGAAAAACTATAAAATTCAAGCGGATCTTCATACGGTTTCATACCGATTGAGGTTGCCTGAATAATAACACTTGAGTATTTTTGCAGCAAGCGGAGAGAGGAAGAATCAAGCACAGCCCAACAAAATCCGTACTTTTGGGCAAGTATTTTTGCCTTTTCAATATTTCTTCCGAATATACAGGCTTTTCCGCTCAATGTGTACACTGCTTGAGCCGCTGCATACGCGGCTCCGCCCGTGCCGATAATTGCCGCACGTTTAAACCGGAGGGTCTGCACAGACAAAAATTCTTGCAAAGCACGTGTAATCCCATAAATATCCGTATTAAATCCATGCCGTTTTCCTGCACACACAACCGTATTCACCGCACCGCATTTTTGAGCTTCCTCTGATACAGAATCTAAGAAAGGAATAATATCAAATTTGAATGGGTGGGTAACAGAAAAACCGCTCAGCTCAGTACTTGTTGAAAAATCAATAATTTGCCCAATATTCGGTGCGGACAGCGGAATATAGACTGCGTGTATATTTTTTCTGGAGAAACCATCATTATGAATAGCAGGGCTCAGGCTTTTTGATGTATCTGCTCCGATAACTCCATAGACTTTTGTTTGAGAATCAATTTGACGAAATCGGTACAGCGTGTTGAGCGTAATGGGGTCAATATGCTCCCGCTCTAGCCCATGCTGTTTTATGTATACTTCAGGCATTGTATAGACAAATGCTGAATCCAAGCGTGATGCAAGAATTCTGGACGGCATACCATAAGCACCCATGGCAATAAGTGTATGTGGATGCGTACAATATGGCGCTTGTTCAAACAAGGCTGTAACATCGGATAAAGTATCAGCTTTATAGGCTATTTTAACAATTTCAGCTTCTGACCGCCGTATTTCTTTTGCAATTTTAGCAATGTCGCGCAGCGGTCCATGCATATAGTGAATGCTTCTGATAATGCCGATGTTGTATGCTTGCGCAGCCTCTTCCAAGCAGGGAACACTTATATCGGATTCCAAATCAATATACGCAAAATTATTACCGGAATCGGTGTCTGAAAATGCAAGTCCGTGCGCAAGCAAAATAATACGCGAACCTTCACCGCCGCGATATGAACCGCCGTCCAAAAATCTCCTAACAGTCAAAATTACCGGAATACCGGCAAGGCGCGGAAAAGATCGGATGTGCAATAATTCTTCAGGTAACAGAAAATCAGCGCGTAACTCTGCCGCATCAATCCATTCGCGGTACCTTTCAATTAAGCTTAGATTTTTTTCTATTGTATTTTCGGTAAGAACCATGCATATTTTCGGCTGCATAACGCTAGTATACCATATTTATTGTCTAATGTGCTAAAATTTTACAGGTTTTTGAAAGGGCTGTCAATGCCGATCATCTCAACATCGCAGATAAAGCTTAAGGAAAACCGGTGAGCAAAGCTCACCTCTAAAAACTTCAGTTTTTAGAGGTTCCCTCTAGTCTTTTTTTTTGTTTCCGCTATAATAGAAGTTATGGTTTCACAACGCTCTACATTTGATACCCTTGTTGACACACTCTCTACAGAAGAAGCTCAGACGATGCTTATTAATATTTCAGCGAGTATGAAAAATAATGCTGATATACAGCAGCAAAGCGCGTTGACTCCATTTGTGCAGACTGATCAACGAAAGCTGCTTCAATTAGGCGATGAACCGCTGTTGGTACGGGTATGGCTGCGTATAAAAGCATTTTTTACCTCAACACAAATAGAAGCACTCTACGAATGTGAGCTTTTACATCGAATTGGAAAAATACTGCATCAAAACTATAAAAATTATATCAATATCAAAAAGAATCTGTTTTTAACGGACTTTTATGATATGCTCCGCGGGTTACGAAAAACACAGCTGTTTTTTACATCCCTCTTATCAGCCTACGACAGTGAAAAAGGAAATTTTTATATATTGGTAAGTTCCTTTGCAGCCCCTGAAGTTTACTCGCAACTGATTCATAGCACAGACCCATTTAGTGTTATGTCAGCAGAAAAAAATGCGAATAATCAGCGGGCGGATTTTATGAAGCGGATTGACGATAAACTTTCCTTGATTACCCCTGTGCAAAAAGCAGAAATGTATCAATGTGCAGCTTCTATTGAATGGATAAAGAAATTTTGCGAATTACCGATAGATAAAATTATTCTTAGGTTTACGGTCAATTCGCCGGTTGATACGGTGTGTCCTATTCAATTTATTGGTATGGAATTAGAAGAAATTGCAACGGTACTCGGTTCTGCTGCAACAATACCCAATACCGTGTTACAGGCACTCTTTTTGTTGTCAAAACAAGATAGAATGAATGATAAATCACTGGATCTCAAGCAAGAGTCTGTTGAGTTTATCTCCGATGCTTCGTATGCGCTGGAAGGTATTAAATCCTTTACAGCAACAATTCCTATAGCGGATTTTGCCCGCTATGCAGCAAGCAGTATTAACTGGGAGCCAAAGTCAATTAACGGAGGAGAAGATTGGTTTTTGCTCTTTAAAAATGCGTGGAAAAAGCGCTTTAGTGAAAAATGGCAGTTATGGATGGCAGAACAAAAAAAGAACAGCCTAAGAGAACAAATGTATGTGGTACTGTCTGTTACAGAAATACCGCGCTTAAAGTACCGTCCGTGGGAAAATGCGTGGATTGACCTATGGTTTAAAAGAGAATTTATCTTTACTTTTCTTGCCTCTTTTTTCTCTGGACTGTATACGTCTACTACACAGCCAGTCTTAAATATTCTATTATTAGAAGGTAATTTTTGCCGACGGGAGAATCTTGCTGAATACACAAATGCATTTACAACCTTGGAAAAACAAAAAGAAGCTGTTGAAATTTTTGAAATGCGCCTTTCTCCCGAAGGAGAAATCGGTTCTGCATTTCTTGCCCATACATCAAAAAATATTCCAAGCCTAAAAGCCAAAACAGGACTGGAAAACCTTATGCGAAATGTTGAAACCGATGCAAAACAGATTATTACTTCATCATTAAATGCGTTAAAAATGATTTGCTCTCTTTTAAATGGCTTTATTGAAGGAAATAAAAGCAGCGTATACGCCACACTATCAAACTGGGGAACTATACAAGGCGGAAACAACTCAGCATTTCGAGCACAGGTCGAAGCAGTGCAAAAGCAGCTGGAAAAAATTACCGTTATTCTAACTGATGCGGAATTGATAGAAAAAGAAAGCTAAAGAGAACGAGGCTGTTCAAAAACTGAAAGCCTATCGGCTTTATCTGTAAGGAAATAGCTATGTATCCGTATTGGCGGATTGCGAAGCAGTTTTTGAGCAGTTTTCTTAGATTTAACTGTGATATTTAAAGTTAAGTCGTTGCTGTATAAAGACTTAATTTTAAACTCGCTATCAGCTGTGCTGATGGGGATGCCATTGCTGGCTCATCGGACAAGCCTGTATTAAACAAAAATATCAGGTGTGTCTGTTTTAATGAGAAAAGATTGCTTGACAAAATAACAAAGCAAACTGTAAACTAAGGAAGGAGATAATATGACAGAGTTTCTTAGCAATCAGAATTTCGAGAAGTTTAAAAAGTTGATATATGATGAAAGCGGTATCACTTTTTCCGAAACTAACCGTTCCATTTTGGAAAGTCGTCTGAAAGACCGCCTCCGTGAAAACAAAATGGAAAAAGTAGAAGATTACTACAGGGTACTCACTTCTAACAAAGAAGAGTTAAAAATTATGTTGGATTCGGTAACAACGAACTTAACTCGCTTTTTTAGAAATCAGCCGCATTTTGACGCACTTATTCATTATGTCATTCCTGAAGTTGTGAAAATCAAAAAAGCAGAAAGAAAAAATAAAATCCGTATATGGAGCGCAGGATGCTCAACAGGTGAAGAACCGTATACTATTGCAATGGTTATGAAACGGCATCTGCCGCCTGGATTTACTGCGGATATTCTTGCGTCAGATATTTCATTTAAATCTCTTGTTGTAGGAAAGCAGGGATTTTATCCCGAAAGTAGAGTCGTCGGTATTCCCGATGATTATTTAGCCCAGTATTTAACCAAGCAGGGAAATGGGTATCAGATGAACCCCGATATTATGCAGATGATTAAATTTGACTATCATAATCTTAAACATGATGCAAACCGGAATGATGTTGATATACTCTTTTGCCGCAATGTTATTATATATTTTGATGAACCGGCTCAAGAGGCAGTTATCAACCGGTTTTGGGATGCAATGTCCCCGCACTCATTCTTATTTATTGGACATTCGGAATCGCTATTTGGCATGAAGACAAAATTTGAATTTCTCAAAACAGAATGGGCGTGTCTATACCAGAAAAAAGTATAGCAGTACATAACCGGTCTGTTTGATATGTCCGTTGCCGGACAGGTTTAGGATGATAGGTTAAAACAAACAACTCTATAAAATTTCAGTATATGTCTGTGAGAATTGGGAGGTTTTTTTATAATGCAAGAAGATGTAAGAGTACTCATCGTTGATGATTCTGCGTTAATGCGGAGTTTAATTGGGAAGATTATCGACAATACTCCCGGTTTAGCTATTGCTGACAAGGCAATGAACGGTCGATTCGCATTACAGAAATTAGAGCGGGTTCAGCCCGATATTATCGTACTGGATCTAGAGATGCCCGAAATGAACGGTATTGAGTTTTTGCGTGAACGGAAAAGACTGAATATTGACATTCCGGTTATTATTCTTTCCAGTATTGCGAAAGAGGGTGCCCGTGTTACAATGGAATGCTTGGAACTCGGCGCAAGCGACTTTGTTACAAAGCCATCAGGCTCAGAATCGGCAAACCTTGCAACCATTGCGCAGCATTTAGTAGAACGCTTGCACGCATACGGATCACAGTACCGTAAGAAAAAAGGTACGGCAACAGCAGTACATTCTAGCGACAGCGCATCTGCCGGTAAATATGCAGCAGCGAGACCAGAGCGCAGTGAATGGACATCTTCTTTTAGCCGTAGTGAAAAACCGGCGGCATCGCAAGGCGGAGCAGTTACACCAATGCGCCAGCCGGGAAAAATTGAGATTATTGCTATTGGCATTTCAACAGGCGGTCCGAACGCCTTGCGCGAAGTGTTTGCTGACTTGGATCCCGATTTGCCGCAGCCGATTGTTGTTGTGCAGCACATGCCGGCAGGTTTTACCTACGAATTTGCAGCAAGTTTGAATAAAATATGCCCGCTGGAAGTGAAAGAAGCGCAAGAAGGCGATCTTATTAAACGCGGTCGTATTCTGATTGCACAGGGCGGAAAGCATCTTTTGGTAGAAAAAAGACCGCTGGGTATTATTGCACATATTTCTGATGCCCCGCCGCAAAGCGGACACCGCCCCAGCGCAGATGTGCTGTTTGGCTCAGTTGCCGAGCATTTCCAAAATAGGGCACTGGGTATTATTATGACCGGTATGGGTAAAGATGGTGCTGCCAGTTTAACCCGTATGTATCAGGAAGGTTCTCGTACGCTGGGGCAAGATGAGGCATCATCTATTGTGTATGGAATGCCACGTGTGGCATTTGAGATGGGCGGGGTTATGGAGCAGGTGTCATTAAAAAATATGGCAGCTGCAATTAACCGGTATGGTAAAGAATTCAGTTGAGCTTTGTTGAGCGGTTTCCTTTAGGCTCGTTTTAGGTGCTTTCAAGATAAGTTGCTATTGTAAAATGACTTGTCTTGAAAACTCGGTGTAAGATTTGCAGATGCGGTATCTCTGAAAAACGTACTGAGTATTTAGAAATGGATGATGGGGCTGTCCCGAAAGTAACCAACTTTTGGGACAGCCCCATCCCTGTTCCCTTAAATATCATAAAGAAACCTCTTACAAAATATAGAAAATTTGTTATACTCACTCGTGTATGCTGTTACCACTGAAATGTGGAACCGGTCTTTCCATTAAAACAACATTGCCTGCATATATTATGGGGATTGTTAATGCGACACCGGATTCCTTTTTTTCAAAAAGCCGTTCTACCGATCTTCATACAAATCTGGAACGTGCACTGCTTCTCGAAGAGCAGGGTGCCGATATTATTGATATAGGCGGAGAATCTTCTCGTCCGGGAGCAGTCTATATTTCGGAAGAAGAAGAAATGGAGAGAGTTATTCCATTGATTGAAGCACTGCGGAAGAGAAGCGGTATACCGCTTTCTATTGATACGCGAAAGGCGACAGTAATGCAGGCAGCATTTAAAGCAGGTGCGGTACTGTGTAATGATATTTCAGCACTTAGTGATGATCTTTCATTACCGGCTGTTATTGCTAAATACAAAGGAGCGGTAGTGCTGATGCATAAAACCGGCATACCGGAAACTATGCAAAACCGGCTTTCCTGCCGGCAGGACATTGTGCAGGAAGTAGTGCAGTACCTGCAAGAGCGGGCGGCCTATGCGCAATTATGCGGTATATCCAAAGACTGCATTATTATTGACTATGGTATTGGGTTCGGCAAAACTGCCGAAGACAATATGCGTCTTGTTGGGGCATCTGCACAATTTGCCAATTTGGGGTATCCGCTTCTTGTAGGATGTTCGCGCAAATCGTTTATTGGACATATTACAGGGGAACCGGTGGAAACCAGATTGTCCGGCAGTTTAGCGGCTGCGCAGTATGCAGTACAAAACGGCGCATCAATTCTGAGAGTACATGATGTTGCGGAAACACGCAGTATGCTGCTTGTATTAAAGGAATTACAAAAGTATGGAACTCATTAACGAAATAACCTTATTTTATACAAACTACCTGAGTCCGGCAATTGATGTATTGCTTTTAGCATTTCTGCTTTTTAAGGGATATGAAATTCTGGTTAAAACGCAGGCACTGCAACTTGCGAAAGGCGGTATTTGGGTAATGGCTATTTATGCTATTGCCTTTATTTTTAATCTTTCTACGTTATTATGGCTTTTAAATACGATTGCAACTGGTTTAGTTATTGGTGCTGCAATTATTTTTCAACCAGAATTACGAAAAATATTTTTAACGATAGGGCAGAACAATTGGATACGCAATAGTTCAGGTGTGAATGATAAAGCGATTGAATGGATACTTGATGCCGCAACTAAGCTTTCAGCAAACCGGCGCGGGATGCTAGTGGTCTTTACCCGTCAGGACAGCTTAAAAGATATTATCGAAAATCCGCTGCATACCCGTTTAAATGCTGAAATTACCTCGCAATTATTAACAACTATTTTTAACCATGATACTGATTTACATGATGGAGCGGTTATTATCGGTAATGGCAAGATACTTGCTGCAGCCTGTTACTTACCGCTCACAAAGCAACAGGATGTAAATAAAACATTTGGGACACGGCACCGTGCTGCCCTCGGTATTGCAGAGGAAACCGATGCGGTTGTGCTTATTGTATCTGAAGAATCAGGCTCCCTTTCCCTCGCATATGATTCAAAATTGCACTATAATCTTAGCACCGGTGATATTGCACGGGAACTCAACTACTTACTCCATAGCAGTGTAAAATCACAAAACAACGCAAAAGAACGAAAACATAAAACACGTGAGGACGCACAGGCATGAAATTGAAACAAAAGATTATAGGTCTTACTGAAAACTGGCCTGCTAAAATTATCAGCTTAACTGCGGCACTCGTTTTATCCTATTTTTACCGCGGCAGTTTGATTGATACGCGCTATATTGTTGCCCCGCTTGTCTTAGAAAATAACGGATTCCTTGTTCCCAAAGAAACATATCCGCAAAAAATAAAAATCATGCTTCGCGGGGATGCAAACAGCATTGCATCAATTCGTGATGAAGATATAACCGCATTTATTGATATTTCTCACTTAAAATCACGGGGAACCTATCGGATACCCATTCAGACACGAATGAATGGTACTGCTGTTGCAACCACTCCGCTGGAAGTAACTCCTAAACCGCTCACACTCTTGCTGCAATTAGAAGAGGGTATGACGAAATCAGTACCGGTTATCCTTTCCTTACGGGGGATTACTGCCGATGGTTACGAAGTGGCAGAAAGTTTTATTGATACCCCAACCGCAGAAATCCGCGGTCCTGTTTCTATCATCAACAAAATAGATAATCTTACCACAGAGCCGCTTTCTATAGAATCGCGCACAAATGGTTTTTCCGGCTCAACAAATATTTTAAAGACTAATGACTTAATAACACTGCTGGGTAAAACACAAGTTCAATATACGGTAAAAATTAATGAAATTATTGCGAAAAAATCAATCAATAATATTCCCATTGTTTTTGAAAATCTTAATCCGAATTTTACCCTTAGCACCCCCCAAACGCTTGGCTCAATTAAACTTGAGGGACCTAAAAAGCAGCTTGATGCATGGGTTATTCCGCAAAAATTACTCACCGCCGCTTGCGGAACTATCAATGAACCCGGTACATACACGGTGCCGATTGTGCCTAACTTATCAGCAAAGAATACAAAAATTCATATTACTCATTTTACGCCGAAATCAGTACAGATAAAAGTATTACTGAATGAAAAAAATGACTCAAAGGAAACAAGCGACAATGATAATCGGCATCGGCATTGACACAGTTGATATAAACCGGATTAAGCATTGGCTATCCTATGAAGGGATGCTTGAACGTTTTTTTCATCCGCACGAAATAAATGATATCTGCAGCCGTAAAGCGCAGGCAGTTCACAGCGTTGCTGCCCGATTTGCTGCAAAAGAAGCATACGGCAAAGCCCTTGGGACAGGGTTAAAGGGCATCACATTAAAAAATATTACCGTGATAAATAATCCGGCGGGTAAACCCATCCTCCAGCTTTTTGATGATGCCCTTATTCCATTTCAGCGTTTAAATGGAAAGCGTATCCATCTTTCACTTACCCATGAAAAAAATATTGCAATTGCATGCGTGATATTAGAAGGAGAATCGTAATGACAAAATCAGAAGACCGTACTAATGCTCAGGAAAAAAAAGAGACAATTTCTATTTCCTACTATTCAAAAGAACAAATTGAATGTCCTGTTTGTACAACAAGATTTAAGCGAGAAGAAATGTATTCAGGCGGCGGCAGGTTAATTGCCGGTGATTTGACCGATGAGCTGAGGCGGTTGTATGAACCTTCAGTAAAGTATGGGGAAGTGCATCCGTTGATTTATAACATGACGGTATGCCCTAAGTGCTTTTATGCAGGGTTTACGCAAGATTTTCGTACTGTAGAAAAGCCCACGGTAGAGAAATTACTGGAAACTATGAGTACACGGTGTAATGCAGTAAAAAAAATTATTACGAGCATCAATTTTAATACGCCGCGGACACTTAATGAGGGAGCGGCATCGTATTATCTTGCTCTGCTATGCTACGATCACTTTGAAAGTAAAGATTCTCCTACTATTAAGCAGGGGATTTGTGCGTTACGTGCCGCATGGCTATTCGATACGCTCGGTACTAAATTCCCTGAA
The DNA here is from genome assembly GCA_052173475.1 of Treponema sp. Classification (GTDB taxonomy): domain Bacteria; phylum Spirochaetota; class Spirochaetia; order Treponematales; family Treponemataceae; genus Treponema. Next base: position 1,327 of record JBQMYN010000012.1, on the reverse strand, counting down.
GAAAACTACACATATATTTCAAAACTTTTTTATCAAAAAGCACTCTTTCTGTACCGGCGCGCTGTTGAACTTGAAACTACCGGACAAGAAATGATTGCAGGCTTAAAATCTTTTGGACCAGATATAGATAAAAACTACGGTTATGATGGAGTTCTCTATCTTTCATCGCTCCTTGAGTACCGGTATGGGCAAAAAACCAATATGGAATCGCGCCGCCGCCAGCTGGAATACAGTAAAACCAGTCTTGCAAAATTATTCGGATTGGGGAAATCGTCAAAAGCAAAGCCCGGTCCGCTCCTTGAACACGCCCGTACCTTATACGATTCACTTAAACTAGAGCTGAATGAAACAGACGATGATGACTAACTCGCGTACAATACTACTCCGTATTTCATACGATGGGACTCATTTTCACGGCTGGCAGAAGCAAACCGCTCATGGCACTGAATCTTTTAGAACGGTACAAGGAGAGCTTGAGCGCGCACTTGCTGTTATGCATAAACATCCTGTTGAGCTGTTCGGGTCAGGCAGAACCGATGCAGGAGTTCATGCGTACAGGCAGGCAGCGCATTTTCAAACCGATATTGCACGGATTGAGCCGTCTCGCTTTGTTCCTGCTTTGAACGCATTACTTCCCCGTGATATTCGTGTTATCGACTCGCAGCAGGTTTCCCCAGTTTTTCATGCCCGCTTTTCCGCTGTATTTCGAAGTTACCGCTATGTTATCTGCACAGAATCGGCTGCATTTGCACATCAGCTGCCCTACTGCTGGCATATCCGCCGTATACCGGACATCGACCAGCTCAATGATATGGCGCAGTGTTTGCGCGGGGAACTTGATTGCACCACATTTTCAGCAGCCGGTGATAAAAGCATCAGTAAATCACGGTATATTTATAATGCGCATTTCTTTATCGACAATGGGTTTCTGGTTTTTGAAATCTCCGCAAATGCGTTCTTATGGAAAATGGTACGCTCTATTACCGGTACTCTTATCACATACGAGCAAAGACATAAAACGGCGGAAGATTTTAAGCGGGCAGTTAATGCCTGTAACCGATCCTGCGCAGGCGAAACTGCCCCGCCGCAAGGACTTTTCTTGTGGGATATAGCCTATCCTGCTCATCTTTTACAAGCGGAATAATCAGCGGCGTTCATTCCCCCTGTTCAGAAACTTCCGTTTCGGGATAGAGTACCGTGAAATGAAATACCCTATCAGTAAAGCTGATAACGAGTTTTAATTTAAGTCTTTACATTATAATGACTTAAATTAAAACATCGCAAATTAAATCTAAGGTAAACCTCTAAAAAACTGAAGTTTTTAGAG
>JBQMYN010000011.1:0-35012 GCA_052173475.1 Treponema sp. | reverse complement strand
GCGTTACCGAAACGGCTGCTACGGTGGAAGAAATTATCAGAACGATTAAACAGCTGAATAACAGTATTGAAAACCAAGCCGCTAGCGTTGCACAATCTTCCAGTGCGGTAGAGGAAATGGTAGCAAATATCGCTTCCATCACCCAAACCCTTGATAAAACGAATGACACGATTAAACATCTTGCAACAGCCACCGCCGACGGCAAAGAAACGATAGCCGCTTCTACATCCGTAACGCAAAAGATAGCCGAAGAGTCGGGGGGCTTACTGGAAGCGTCGAATGTTATTCAGCACATTGCAAGTCAAACAAACCTCCTTGCGATGAATGCAGCGATTGAAGCCGCCCATGCCGGAGAAGCGGGCAAAGGTTTTGCCGTCGTCGCTGATGAAATCCGTAAACTTGCCGAAGAATCGAGCGCACAGGGGAAAACCATTACGGCAACGCTTAAAACTTTATCGGGCGAAATTGAAACACTCTCTGCTTCTTCTAAAACAGCCGGAGAAAAGTTTAATGCAATATTTAGTCTATCAGGGCAAGTAAAAGATATGAGTAGTCGGCTGATGGAAGCGATGAAGGAACAAGAGAACGGCAGCCGTGAAGTCCTCGGCGCTATTAAAACAATTAACACCGTAACCACGGAGGTACAAGCCGGTTCGGGAGAAATGCTACGCGGCGGCGAAGGAGTAGCCGAAGAAATGCGGAAACTCGATGACCTTACCCGCATCATCGCCGACAGTATGAATGAAATGGCTTCGGGCGCCGTGCAGATTAACAACGCCGTGCAGGATGTCAATGAAATCACACAAAAGAATAAAGCAAGTATTGATAACTTGGCAGGGGAAGTCAGCAAGTTTAAGGTGTAATCTTTTACTAACACGACAAACCGTACACCTTTGACTCGTCCTGCATCGTCAATCGTCTTTTGTAGCTCAATATCGGTTATTGTTTCTATCTTGCCCTGCAACACACGATTTAATAGTGTTTTACAGATTTCCGGCTCTTCCATGACCTACCAATGATGGCAGACGGTGAACGCAACTATTTTTGATAAGAGGTAAGTATGGCAGATATGATGCATTCGGTTCGTTTTTTTCACTGTATGGGTATCATCAACAAAGCTCTGTACCGCAGTGTTCAGCAAGCTGTCTGGTTCGATTCCGGATAACTCCAAAAATCAACAACCCCGACTCGATATGTGAGATAGTCCACCGCACGAATAATCCGCAAAGTTGCAAAGGTACCATCAAAAATTCGCGGGCTGTATTACCTTCAGAACTGCTAGATATAGCAGTGATACTATGCAGAGGGTACTGCGGTGAATTTCAGAAAACATAGAACTTAATAAGCATAAGGAGAATAAACTATAAAAAAGAGCATACATTGTATAGCTGCTGTGTTTGTACTTGCAGCGGCAATGATGATCGGCTGTAAAAATGTTACTCCCACTAAGGACACAACGCCGCCTGCGGAAGTAACAAACTTGGTATTATCGCGGTGCTCTCTATGGAGTGCCGCGCATGATTGAGCTGTGTACGGAGAATAGCCGTAAGAGGGCAAGGGGCGACAGTACTGGTTTCAATACAATGTTTTAAGGTATTCTCTGTGGATGTAATTATTATAAAAGTTTGTCGCTTAAAAACGCAGAAAGAATTTTATGCCGTGGCATAGCAACGCTTAGCGCCTTTAAGGCATGGGTGGAGCTACTTCTTAACTCCGGATTGGAAAATCATGTAATCGAACAGAGCTTGCTGCAAATGTATGTGCTTGAAGAAGAAAAAAGATTTGCAGAATTTAAATATACCGCAACACAAAACCCCAGCGGAACAATTTATTACGATTGGGCAGAAATTCTAGGACAGAGAGAAATCAAAGGAAAAGAGTAATCGGACGATAAATAGGGTTTTACTACGAGGGCTGTCTTTTGCAAGCAGTGCGGAATGGGTATAATCATCGTATGAAAAAAAATGATGAACTGCTGAAGTGTGCGCACGCTGTACTTAAAACAACGTTTGGCTACAATGAATTTCGTCCGATGCAACAGGAAGTGATCGCCTCGGTGCTGGCAGGACACGATACGCTTGCTGTTATGCCGACTGGCGGCGGTAAGTCCTTGTGTTATCAAATTCCTGCGCTTTTGTTCGAAGGCATTACGCTGGTTGTTTCTCCGCTGATTTCGCTTATGCAGGATCAAGTTGCTTCCCTTGTGGAAAACGGTATAAGCGCAGTTTTTTTAAATAGCTCGCTTGAATGGAGCGAATATCTTAATGCTGTAAAGCGCATTAAGTCGGGGAGTATCAAACTGGTATACCTTTCTCCTGAAGCACTTGCAGCTGAGCGGACACAGTCCATACTGCATGACGCAAGTGTACCGGTCAGCTGCATTACTGTTGACGAAGCGCATTGCATTAGCGAGTGGGGACACGATTTCCGACCCGACTACTTAGAAATTTCAAACATCCGTTCGCAGTTTGCTGGAGCGGTTTGTCTTGCACTTACGGCGACTGCAACAGCACAAGTAAGAAGCGATATTGCGGCTAATCTTTGTCTGCAAACGCCGGAAGTTTTTATAGCGGGTTTTAACCGCGCAAACATTTTTCTTGAAGTACGTCCCAAACGGGATGCTCTACACGAGGTTATCTCGTGTATTGAAAAATACAGCAGCGAAAGCGGGATTATTTATTGTTTTTCACGGAAACAAGTAGACAAACTTACTGAACAGCTCAGGGATTCCGGTTATTCGGCACTCAATTATCATGCGGGGCTTTCCGATGAAGAACGGCAGGATCACCAGCAGCAATTTATCCGCGACAAGGTACGGATTATGGTCGCAACTGTTGCATTTGGGATGGGAATCGATAAGCCGAATGTACGCTTTGTTATCCATTATGATTTACCAAAGTCGCTCGAAGAATACTATCAGGAGATTGGGCGCGCGGGGCGAGACGGTCTTGCTTCTCATGCACTCCTTTTATACAGCGCAGGCGATGCACGTAAAATCCGCTCTTTCTTTGAAGATGCAGCGGACGGTGCCAATGCTGAACGGCTTTTGCAGGGAATGCTCGGCTTTGCTTCTGCACGAACATGCCGCCGGCATTTCCTGTTGTCTTATTTTGGAGAGCGGTTTGTCCCTACAGTAGATGCGGAGTCTTTTGGCTCAAAGAACACTCATAGCGCACCAGACCGTAGTGAGGTATGCTATGCAGCTGGAAGTACGGGCAGGCACACAGTATCTTTTCCGTGCTGCGATGTGTGTTCCAGCCCGCCTCCTCCGCTGAAAGATGTTACCATCCCCGCACAAAAATTTATGAGCTGCATTTACCGCACTCAGTCGCGGTTTGGACTTTCATACATCGTCGATGTACTGCTCGGCTCAAAGCAAAAACGAATTCTCGAAAATAGACATGATAAACTGTCAACATGGGGAATCGGGCGGGAACTTATAAAAGAAGATTGGTTTACACTTTCCGATGCACTTATCCATGCAGGACTTATCAAAAAGACTGGCGACTACAATGTACTCAGTATAACCGGGAATGGCAAACGGATACTTGCTTCTCGTGCGAAAATAGAGCTTCCAATCAAACTCATCGGACAACGTACGGTGAACCAAGTGGTTCCTACAAAAAATGGCATCATACATAAAAAGGATGAATTTTTACGCAATTTAAGTGAAGCCGATTCAGCACTGTATGCAACGATCAAAGAATGGAGAAAACACGCTGCCGAGGAAGAAAACGTACCGCCTTATGTTATATTTGGAGACAAAACTATCGAAGACCTTGTGTTCAAAAAGCCGCGCACTGTGCGCGAGCTGCGTAATATATTCGGTATCGGCGAAATAAAAGCCGAAAAATTCGGTACAGCACTTTTGCGGTTGGTGGAAAATACTGACAGCTAACAAAACTCAGTATTTGTATTTTCACTATGGAGGATCAAGTTTTCCGTGCAAGCATTTGCACCGAGCCATTGCTGCATCATTGTCCCATAGCGCATAAACGTTTTAATCCAAGGATTACCGCAGCACCGGCAATAGTAGTGCCATAAAAATAAACCGGTTTCTCTGATTCGGAAAAATGTGTTAGTGTCCCATTGATAATGGTTGAACCTGTGCAAAGAATCAGGGAAGACCACTGTATCGCCTCTTCATAATATTGACCGTCTTCGATAGGAACACCGTAGCGCACTGCACCGATATTATCAGGATTTAGATCGAGTACCCGCATGGTAAATCCGGCAGTATGCAGCTGCTCTATCATTGCAGGCTGGTAGCCCACCATAAGCAGCCGTTCGTTGCGGTATGGTGCAAGAAAGCGGGCAATATTTTTTGCACACTGCTCAGGTTCTTCATTTTTACAGTGCAATGCCGGTTTTATAATGCCGAGATGAGTCATAAGAGCGTTGAGTACAGCAATAAAAATTGCCGTATCGTACGCATTGGTTCCTATCTGTAAACCGGCGATACCGCTGAGCGGTAGAGTAACGCAGCTGCGTGCGCTGCTAAATGCTTGTCCTTTACTGCCTTTATAATCAGCTTCAATAAGCACTTCTTTACCGTTTAATAGCGGATAATCTGTCCGTATAGGATTTCCAATTGCTTCTTCTGCGGATAGCGATTTTACATATACTGAAACAGCGTCTGTTTCTATCCGGTTTGTACTGATAAGCGATTCATAGTAGGATACGAGCTTTTCATATATATTCATGAAGAATGTCCTCCTCGTTTAATGAACGGTAATGGTCTCCGTGGATAACTGTTGTAATTCTCCCATGCTGCATAAAGGCAGTATAATCGGCAAAAAACGCCGCTTCTACTAAATCATGCGTAACCATAATTGCCGGAATTTGCTGCTCTTTCAATAGCTCTTTTAGGAGTGTTTTTGAAGCGGCTTTATTCAGATAATCCAATGCGGAAAACGGTTCATCAAGTAATAGCAGCAGCGGCTTTCGTATGAGTGCCCGTGCAAGAGCTGTGCGTTGTTTTTCTCCGCCCGAAAGATGGTATGCCTTTGTATGTCTAATCTGCATAAGGTCAAGCCGTTTCAAAAGTATTTCTGCCCGCTCTGTATACTGCTTTTTCGGCATACCCCGTAGTTTTTCGCCTAATGTAATATTTTCAAAAACACTCAGAAAAGGGAATAATCCGAAGTTTTGATACACTAAGGAAATATTCCGTTTTTCCGGCGGCTTTTCGTGTAGTGCAATACCATTGATAAGAATACGTCCTGTATGCCGGTACTTTCCTGCTATTGTTTCAAGCAGTAGTGTTTTACCTGCACCGCTTTTTCCAAGAACAACCATTGTCTTGTCCGCCGGTACCGTAAAACTAATATCCTCCAATGCAAAGGTTTTAAAATCAACAGCAAGGTGTTCAAGGGAAAGCATGGTAACCTGCGTGGTCTGTTTTTTTCATAACGGCTGTAGTAAGGCTCATTACCGTGATACTAACGAGCATAAGCATAATTGAGATACCGGCAGCTGCTTCAAAATCGCCAGTAGTCATATTCAGAAAAATAGCAGTTGCCAATGTTTCTGTTTTCATGCCGGTAATACCTACCAGCATCATACAAGCACCGAATTCCCCCCAATGCCCGTGCAAAACAAACCATCCATATACAGAGTATTTGATTTTTAAGGCTGGGGAGTATAATATGAAAAAAAATCTGTGCATTGGATAAACCGAGGTTTTTTCCAATAAAAACATAATTATGATCTATCATCTCAAATGAAGCGGAAAAATTTTTAACTGCATAGGGTAAATTCACAAAAAATTGCGCCATTACCACCCCTGCGGGTGTATACACAAAATCAATGCCGAGAGGTTGCAGTACCTTTCCAAAATTATTCGCACCGAAGAACGTAATCAGTGCGATACCGCTTACTAAATGAGGCACCCCCAATGGAAATAAAAAAATATAGTCTAGTATAACCTGTATATATTTCTTTGCCGTATACCGAGTCCATGTAATCAGTAGCGTACATATAAGACACAGTAGTGATGAAATTACTGCGCTATATAATGAAAGATATAGCGCATGACGTAATTCTGCAGAATACGGAGGACTGACAAGAAAAGGCAATCCCTCGTACAGCACAAAAAGAAATGGCACCGTCAGCAACAATGCAGCAGCAACGGTAGCCGCTCCTGATACGGCAGAAAACAGCCTATTCATGCGGTTTTGCAACCGGTTTAAAGCCAAACGATTCAAAGGCTTTTATTGCAAAATCTTCTGTTAAAAACTGCACAAATGTTGCAGCTCTATCAGGATTTTTACTGATGGTGAGTGCTCCGGCTGTGATAATCTGATCAATTAAAAACTCAGGTTCAATTTCAATAAGCGCAAGATCGTTCTTCCCAAAAGCAGAATCTTTCGTAACAATACAGGCATCCGCTGAACCGGATTTTATTGCTTGGTACAATTCATTAACAGTAGCAGTTTTGACCACGATATTTTTTTCATAATCGGTTATTTGTGCTTTTTGAAACATTTTAACGGACGTTTTACCAATAGCATTTGCTTTCTCATCACCAAGTGCCAGCCGGAGTCCCTCTTGTGATAAATCCTTTAAACCGTTTATATGTTTAGGATTATCTTTTTCAGTAATAATAACCGGTGTATGATGAGAAACAGGAATCCCCGTACCGGCAAGACCTTTTTCAACGGCTGCATCATACGTGGGCTTTGATCCGACAATAAACACATCGCCCTTACCCGACTTTGCTAATTGCGCCAATAATTGCCCTGAACCGGCATACACCATTGTAATCTGTACAGAATGCTCTTTTTCAAATTGCTCTTTGATTTTTTCCATCGGTTTTTTTAAACCGGCACCAGCATAGACCATTAGTGTTGCCGGTTTTTCTTTTCTCGGCGCAGCATAGCCGGAGAAAAGCACCGCAGCGCAGATACACATACAGCACATTACTCGTTTAGAAGGAAAATACATATTCATAATTACCGCCTTATGAGTGAATTATGCTATAGATAGTATCATCGTTACACTTTTGAGTTAAATGAACAATGGCTTTAGCAGAAGTGATAGGGTGGAAAAAAAGTACATTTTTTTGATTTTTTTTGCATTTTCTATGTTTTACCTCTTGACATTTCTAGGGGGGGGGGGGGGGTATAATGTCCTAAAGTTGAATTTTGTAAGGTTCAACTTTCTATCGTAATGAAGCTCATTACGCGACTTTTATGGAGGTAAAACATGAAATATGTTTCACGTATGGTGTTCGGCTTAAGCATTGCTGCCGTACTCGCACTGTTCACTGCTTGTCCACAAGCAGCTGATACTAAGAAAAATAGTCCTAATCTTAATCCGCTAGGCATTAAACAGACAGATGTTGCAGATACTATCAGCAAGATGGATTCTATTAAGGACAACTTTGACATTGAAAAGGGCAATATTACTATTAAAAAAGCTGCCGCAAGTAGCATCACTCTGCCGGAAAAATTTGGAGATAACCGCACACTCAAAGATGTTAAAATTACCAGCGGAAAAAGTGTTACGGTAGAGAAATCAGGAAAGGATTTCACATTAAAGGTAACAAAACCTACAAATGGTAAAGCTGAAACTGTTACACTGGAATTGAAAATAGAAGGGAAAGATAAGAGCGGCAAAACTGCTACATCAACCATTTCTGTTACTATTACAAACAAGAAAGATATTGAGGAAGGTAGCCAGTCCCCTGCAATCGGTGCGGTAAGTTTTGTTGTGCCTAAAGAAGACAACAAAGTAACAATCAAAGTTGCAGCAATAACAAACGGTACTGCAGGAACTGACTATGATAAACTGGTTATTTCCGCTGTTAAGAAAGGTACTCAAAATGCAGTAGAGGTAGAACCGGCTGAAATTGCACTTGCCGACGATCCTGCAGTTGCAGCATTAGCCACCGGAAAAGAGTTGACATTAAAAGGTGCTAATGCGGAAGCCGGCGCAGAGTATACTTTCACTCTACAGTTGAAAAAAGGCAATAAGGCTGTAGGTGCAGAAACAACCGCTCACAGTACCTCAGGAAAAGCAGCAGGAGGCAATCCTGCAGCACCGGCTATTGGTGCGGTAAGTTTTGTTGTGCCTAAAGAAGACAACAAAGTAACAATCAAAGTTGCAGCAATAACAAACGGTACTGCAGGAACTGACTATGATAAACTGGTTATTTCCGCTGTTAAGAAAGGTACTCAAAATGCAGTAGAGGTAGAACCGGCTGAAATTGCACTTGCCGACGATCCTGCAGTTGCAGCATTAGCCACCGGAAAAGAGTTGACATTAAAAGGTGCTAATGCGGAAGCCGGCGCAGAGTATACTTTCACTCTACAGTTGAAAAAAGGCAATAAGGCTGTAGGTGCAGAAACAACCGCTCACAGTACCTCAGGAAAAAACTCCTAGTCTTTTTCCATGTATAGTATACCTGTTCGATACCTTCTTTTTCGAACAGGTGTATTTGGGGTACTCCCTTACGAGGGGTACTCCAAAACAACAGGTAAAAACAAACCGTAAGTAACAAGAAAAACCAACCGGATTGTACAAAATACCGAAGCCGATTAAGCCGAATGTTCACGGCAGTCTCCATAGGTTTCTGTTATAGCCCCAGCTGTGTTATGCCTACACAATCAGGGGTGTACAATCCGGTTTTATTTTAAAGAAAAGCAGGAAACTGGCACTGGTAAATTCTTGTGTTATCAAATCCCCGCACTTTTGTTTGAAAGCATTACGCTTGTTGTTTCTTCGCTGATTTCGCTTATGCAGTACCTGAAGCACTTGCAGTGAAGCGAACACAGTCCATACTGCATGAGTCAAGTGTACCGGTCAGCTGCATTATTGTTGACGAAGTGCATTGAATCAGCGAGTGGGGACATGACTTCCGACTCGACTACTTAGAAATTTCAAACATCTGTTCGCAGTTTACAGGAGCGGTTTGCCTTGCACTTACGGCAACTGCGACAGCACAAATAACAGGGATTCCGCATTATAATTTTCTAAATCATTGCATAATAATAACTTAAGTATAAAATATAACAAGAACATAAAACGTATAAGTTCTTATAGGCTATAACTTTATAATTTAAATGCGGAATCCCTGACAGGATACTCTGCACGAGGTTATCTTGTGTATTGAAAAACACAGCGACGAAAGCGGAATCATTAAAACTATTCAGAAACTTCAGTTTCGGAACAGGCTACCTTGTAATGCGATTTAGAAAACCACAAATAAGTCTGTTGGATGTTTACTCATTCCGTTTTTCATTCTCATACTCACATTCTTCTTTTACCTTAAACAAGTTTTTTCTATTCATTTTACGGGTTCACTATAAAACGCTCCACAGTTTTATTCAGTACGGAAACTTTTGCTGAATAATTTTTTTAAAAAGCCGCTTAGACCGCCGTCATCCGGTATGTCGGTTTTTTCCAACCGCGCAACAATGTGCTTTAAACAAATCGATGCTTTCCCATGGGGTTCCGCAACGATGAACGGTTTTTGTTTCAGTACGGAACGGCTTACCGCAGGATCATTATAAATAAATCCCAGATAATCAATCTTCAAATTCAAAAATTGTGCTGCAATTTGTATTATTCTATCCGCCACCCGCTTCCCATCGGAAGCACTATCTACACGGTTAATAATCAATTTGAGATTAAGCTCCATATTATCTACTTCTGTTGAAATTACTTTGATAATACCGTATGCATCAGTTATCGCTGTTGGCTCTGCTGTTGTAACAATAAGCACTTCATCTGCCGCTGCAATAAAGCTTAATACATTATGGGAAACCCCCGCGCTGGTATCTATGATGATAATATCAAGATTTGAAAGAGTGGACATTTCTTTAATGAATGCATCGCGTTCGTTTTCTTCCATGTTTGCAATTTTCGAGATTCCTGACGCACTCAGTATCAGCTTAATACCATAGTCGGTATCAATAATAATCTCTGACATTTTCTTTTGCTTTTTGATTACATGATACAAATTGTATTGAGGAATAATATTTAAGATAACATTTACATTTGCTAAACCAAGATCAGCATCTATTACAAGGACTTTTTTCCCCATTTGAGCGTATGCAATTCCCATGTTGGTTGCAACATTTGTTTTACCAACACCTCCTTTTCCGCTTGTAACGGCAATAATCCGTGTTTTACGAAAGCTGCTGCTATGATCCGTTCCGTACTTTTCTTTCATTAATTGACGTAGTCCGTCAGCTTGATCACTCATTTCATCTCCAGATTACAAGTTTTGCGTCATGTATTCAACAGGTTAGCTCGACTCTGCCGGGGTACCGCATAAATAGTTGATATATTCCTGATCAACAGAAAAGCCCTTTAATTTTTCTAAAAATATTTTTGCATCCGCAAGCATAAAGTCTTGTGGAACTTTTTGCCCGGTAGTAACATAGGTGATAGGTATTTTTGTTTCCGCTAAAACCGTTAAAAGATTACCGATATATGATGTTTCATCAAATTTAGTAATAATAAGCGATTTATATTTAAATAACTCATACTGCTTCATAATTTCACGTATATCATTTACCCGTGTGCCTGCACAGATAGCTAAATATATTTCTGCATTTTCATCAATACCGGTAAAAAAATCACGCATTTCTAAGAGTTTTGCCCTGTCTTTTGGGCTGCGTCCTGTAGTATCAATGCAAATGACATCAGTTTCTTCGCGGTAAATATCAAGGCAGGCACGAAATTCCGTAGGATTTGATGAAACAGTCAGCTCAACCTCCATTACTTCGCAATAGCGTTCCATTTGCGGTACGCCGCCGATACGCCAAATATCAAGCGTAATAACACGTACTTTTTCACCCGCTAACACATAGTGGGCAGCAACTTTCGCCAGCGTAGTAGTTTTTCCTACTCCAGTAGTACCGACAACTGAAATAATCCGTGTTTTTTCTTTTGGAGAGGGCGGCAGCGTTTTGATACTTTCTACAAGGATGGCAAAGAGCTTTTCCTGTACTATCTGAAAATTCTCTATTTCCGTATAACTTAACTCACTTTTAAGCCGTGCGCACAATGTCTTGATATATGAGATGCCGAAATCATTTTCTTCTAACAGCTTACCTATTTTAAGTATATGAGGATGCTCAGGTTCAGGGGCTGTCTGTTGCTGTTCGACCTTTGCAACGAGCAGTGCTACTTTCTCCATTAAATTGCGCATACTAGGATCAGCGTCGGCTTTTTGCTCTTGCGGCATTGTGTTTTTTTCTTGTATGGTTGCAAGATACGGACGTAATTTATTTGCTGCGTGAGGATTTTTTTCTGCGTATCCTTGAATGATTTTCAGCTGTTCTTCATAATCATTCAAAGGGGGCTGTACTTTTCCCGCTACGGGTTCTGATTCGGCAGAAGCTGCTGTATATGCTTTTTTAGGTGCCGATTCATTGATGGTAAAGGTTACTTCAACGGTATCATACTCAAGTAGACCGAAAAACTTTGCAGCCTTTGACGCTTTTTTACGTAAAATGACCACATCATCCCCGTGTTTTGCCCATATTTTTTTTAAGCATTTTTCATAGCTTGCCGCTTGTTCAACAAAAACTTCCATAGCCTAAGTACCCTGTTCCAACCGAATTTCGCCAATGACTTCAACCTGCACATCTCTTGCAAGTTCCGCAATAGACAGTACAACAAGATCAGGTATATCCCGATTTGTTGAGTTTTTAATCAAAATACGCGCCGCTTCTGAGACAAAAATGATAGGAATAAATACGCCGCGAGTATTTCGCATCTGGGTAACCGCTTGCAAGAGTGAGCGTATAAACATACGGTGCTCAGACGGTTCAAGTGCTGCGATCGGTCCGGCGGTTGTATCAGCTCTGCTGTCAATTATTTTTTGTTCAAGAGACGGTTCAACTCTAAACACATACAGGGTCTTTGTATCAGAATCAGCATATTGTAAGCAGATTTGCCTACCTAATGCCTGCCGGACTTTTTCAGTTAAGAACGGCACATCTCCAGTAATCGAGCGGAAATCTGCAAGTGTTTCCAAGATAACAACAGTATTACGGATAGAAACTTGCTCACGCAGCAACCCTTGCAGCACTTTCTGAACTTCACCTAAACTGCATATTTTAGAGACTTCATCGACAAGAGCAGGATGCGTTTTACGCATTGCCTCCATAATGCCTTGTACTTCTTGCCGGTCAAGAATTTCAGAAGCATGCTTCTTAATAATTTCCGTTAAGTGTGTTGCAATAATTGACGGCGGATCAACCACCGTGTAGCCTGCCCGTTCAGCACGATCTCTGTTATCTTCTGAAAGCCATACCGCAGGAAGCCCGAATGTGGGATCAACGGTACGCTCTCCGGGTATCTCTTCTGTAATACCGCCCGGATTAATGCCTAGATACCAGCCCATGCGGATCTTTCCGCGCGCAACTTCTTCACCCCGTATTTTGAACGAGTACTCACTGGGTTCAAGCCGCATATTATCGCGAATACGGATGCGCGGAGCAACCAAACCAAGGTCAAAGGCAGATTCACGGCGGATATGGCCGATTCGCTCCAACAACTCTGCACCATTTTCTTTATCAACAAGGGGGATAAGGGCATAGCCTAACTCAAGTGCAAGCGGATCAAGCGGCACAATGGGAGAAATTTCTCCTGCCGGTTCGCCTGTTTTTTGCTGTGGCGCAGCACCCTGCGTTTGTGCCGCTGCCTTTTCTTTTGCAGGCTGCTGCGCCGCAGTTTTCCCTTTTTGTATTTTCCAGCCGACATACGCCAGCAAAGCCGCAAGTAAGAACAGGATAATATGCGGGAAACCCGGCAACATCCCCAGTATAGCTAATGTTACAGCGGCAACAAAGTAAATCCAACCAACTTGGGAAAACTGCTTTTGAATGTCCTGCCCGAAAGAACCTTCATCCATCATACGGGTAACCAGCAAGCCGGTTGCTACGGATAAGAACAGAGAAGGCAGCTGTGTTAAAAGTCCATCGCCTATGGTAAGCGCAGTGTATGTTCCCAATGCGGCAACAAACGGCTCTTTTCGCATTACCATACCAATAATCAAACCGGCGACAATATTCAAAACAGTAATGAAAATGCCGGCTTTTACATTTCCGGACACAAATTTATTGGCACCGTCCATAGCACCGTAAAAATCATCTTCCCGCTCAAGCAGTTTTTTACGTTCACGGGCTTCTTCATCAGTAATGGAACCGGCATTATACTCAGAATCTATCGACATACTTTTTGTCGGATGAGCGTCAAGTTTAAAACGCGCTGCAACTTCAGCAACACGGGTTGCACCTTTTGTAATAACAACCGCTTGTATTACAACTAAAATGATAAAAATGACAAATCCGACTACTAAACCTTCGGTTCCGTTCGTACCGATAACAAATGAGCTAAAAGCACGGATCATGGCACCGTCAAACTGCATTCCTTTTGTTAAAATAGCACGGGTTGAAGAAACATTTATCGCTAAACCAAAAATAGTGCTGAATAACAGCAGCGAGGGAAACAGTAAAAAATCAGTTGCACGGACAGTAAACAACGCAATCAGTAAGACAATTAATGCGAACGTTACATTTAACGCCATACAAAGATCGAGAAGGGGGGTCGGTAATGGAATTATCATCATCAGGATGACCAGCACAACGCCGCCGGCAACTATCATATCTGTACTATATTTTCTTTCTGCCATGATTATCTAAAAAAATCCTGTTTTCTTTTATTAGTTTTATACACTTCTGCAAGAATGAGCGCAATTGCGGTGTAGTATTCTTCTGGAATTATATCACCAATTTCAACTTTCGCATAGAGAGCGCGGGCAAGCGGTTTATTTTCTACCATAGGAATATCATGTTCGCGGGCAATGGTTTTAATTTTTTGAGCCATAGCATCAGCTCCTTTTGCCAGTACCATGGGGGCTTTCATTGTTCGGCGATCCCACTGCAAGGCAATTGCAAAGTGAGTCGGGTTTGTAATAACGACATCTGCTTTCGGTACATTACGAATAGCCGATTGAGAAAGAATTGCCTGCATTTGCTGGCGGATGCGTCCTTTTACCTGCGGATCGCCTTCAAGCTCTTTATATTCGTCTTTCATTTGCTGTTTTGTCATTTTTAACGAATCAATAAATTGTTTACGCTGAAAAATATAGTCGGGAATAGCAAAAATTAGCAGCAAGAGTGCTGCCGCTGCAAGCAGCTTACCGGTTAAACCGGCAATAAAAGTTACCGCTTGCATCATGCTTACTGAAAGCAGCTCAATAAAATGCGGAATATTAAACCTGATGATTAAAAAAGCAACAAATACAATCACAATAACTTTTGTTAATGATTTAATAAAATTGAACAAACCTTCAGCAGAAAACAAAGCCCGTTTAAAAAAACGGATAAAATTAGGGGCAACTTTATTAAACTGCGGCTGAATGGGTTTTGTAGAAAAAATAAATCCATTATTTTGAATAATATTTGCCGCTACGCCGGCAACCATTGCGATGAGTGCAATAGGAATACCAAGTTGCATAAAGTATGACACAAAAACACCATACCATTGTCCCGTGCGTATATCCGCAGTAGTACAACGTAAAAAGAAAAACTGTAAAATTTCCATACAGGTATGCAAAAAATGCGAGGAAAGAATAATCAATGCTGCAGAAGGAAATAACAGTACCAACGCAGCATTAATATCTTGACTTTTTGCAATACGCCCCTCATCGCGGGCTTTCTTTATTTGGTGTTCAAACGGTTCTTCGGTACGACCTTCATCTTCCGCAGAAAACCATTGCAAGTCGATAAAAAACGATGTTCCGTTTTCTCTATTCGTTAGTGAATACTCATTGTCATCTAATACGTGTGCAAGCTGTATCAAGGAATCGATCCTCCAACTTCAATAAGCAATGTTTCAAATGCAGTAAAACCGTTATCTATAATTGCAAGAAAGAAATTTACCATTTGTGGCAGAGAAATAGTAAGCAATAGGAAAGTGAGCATAATGGTAATCGGGAACCCTTCAGACAGTAAGTTCATTTGGGGGGCTGCTTTCGAGAGTAAGCCCATAGAAACATGTACCAGAAACAGCGTCCCCATAACCGGCATAGAAATAGTCATTGCATTTAAAAACAAAATACTTAGGTTTTTAAGGAAAAAACTTACCAGTACCTCTTGGTTTTGTATAAACATAAAACAATTGATTGTTTGAAAACTATGCAGCACCCCCGACAAAAACAACCGCTGAAACCCTTGTATCTGGATAAAAACGAGTACGGCAATAAAATTCAAAAACTGTCCCATCAGAGGATTTTCAATTTGAGCAAGCGCATCATACACTTCAGACGCTCCGAAACCCATTTGATACGAGAAGAACTGTCCTGCCGTGCTAAATGTAGCAAAAATGATACTAATAAAAAAACCGGTAAGAACGCCTAACAACCCTTCGCCGATAATGAGTAATAGATACTCTAATGTGGGTACCGGAATATCAAGCGGAGTTTTATATACCAGCGGCAGGACTAAAAAAGCAATCAATCCAGCTAAACTGAGCTTTGCAATCCGCGGCACTGCACGGGTAGAGAGCAGCGGTGTGGTTGCAATCATAGCGAACACACGTACTGCGGCAAGAAAAAAAACAGGGGCTTTAATCAATAAAGATGAAAAAGGGTTAGGCTCCATAGTCTATACTTTCCGCTTTCAAAACACTACTGCACTAATTGCGGGATAATTGAAAAAAGCTGTACGGTATAATCCCGCAGGACAGCAAACATCCAGCCGCCGAGGAGGGCAAGCATCCCTAAAATTGTTAGAATTTTCGGAACAAACGTAAGTGTTTGCTCTTGGATTGAGGTTGTCGCTTGAAAAATCGCAACTACTAAACCTACCACCAAAGCCGCAACGAGTACCGGCGAAGCGAGAATAAAAACATGAAAAATTCCTGTGCGCATAAGCGTAACAATCATCCCGATAGACATCTTACAATCTCCTCAACCTTCTACGAAACAGCAGTAAACCGCGTTTGGCAACTTCTGGTTCAAAACAGGCAGCGTGAAATGCGATATTCAAAATCGTACTATCTATATGATTTTGAACTCATCAATCTATTCGACAACAAAGTTAGTAAATAGATCGCCTATCTTACCCGCTTATAGGAAAGAATGGAAGAGCTGCCCTGTCAGCAAATTCCAGCCGTCAACAAGAACAAATAGGATAAGTTTAAATGGCATTGATATTTGTACCGGTGGAAGCATAATCATCCCCATAGACATAAGAATACTTGCAACTACCATGTCTATGATAATGAAAGGCAGATAGAGGAAAATACCTATTTGAAATGCAATTGTTAATTCATGTAAAATGAACGCAGGGATTAGCACGTATGTAGGTACGTCAGCCAATGTTTCCGGTTTTTCCATACGGGCAAGCGACATACAGAGCCGGATATGAGAGGGATCGTGCGCCATTTGCTTATACATAAACAGGCGTAGCGGTTTTTCTGCTTCCGTATAGGCGGTTTCAATATTGATTTGCCCGTCTGCCATAGGCTTAAATGATTTTGTATAAATTTCATTAAATGTCGGCCACATAACAAACAGTGTTAAAAAGAAAGCGATCCCATTAAGCACTTGTGTAGGGGGAACTTGCTGCAACGATAATGCCCGTTTAATGAAATCGAGTACAATACTCAACCGTAAAAATGAGGTCATTAGCAGCAAAATACTGGGAGCAATTGAAATAAGTGTAAGCAGCAAGAGCAGCTGGATGGAAAAGGCTACTTCTTGGTTGTTCTGCGGCTCGCGAATATTAAGATTGATAAACGGAAAACGGTTTGCTTGTCGTTCGGCATCAATACTGGTACGTCCTTCCGCTGCATTTTCCGGAAAGCCTGATTCCCCAGAATCTTGCGCTGCTGCATTACCGGTAATAAAAAAGAGTACACAAATCAGAAGAGCGGGAAAAAAACTTTTTTTCATTTACTGTCAACCTCATTATCGCTGATATGCGCAGTATTTTTGTGAAGCCGCTCCCGCTGTTTTGACAAAAATGAATCTAAGGGTTCCTCGTCTTTGGTCTTTGGTTTAGAGGCAGGAAAAAACGTATGCAACAATGTGTTAAAGTCTTGTTTAGGCTGTACTTGCTGATGATCTGCATAAAGGTTCATCGCATCGATCAGTTCTTTATCAGTAATTTCTGCAATAAGTGATAACGAAGACGCTGAAGAACCCAATAAATATGCTTTATTCATTAAGGTAACAGCATATACTGTTTTATCAGGAGCAAGCGGCAGCACTGCTGCTGTTTTAAGAAAAGGATCCGTACCGGTGTTAAAGCGTTTTGATCGTTTTATTACATATAAAACACCGTATATTATGACACAAATTACTACAATGAAAATAATAAGCTGCATCAGTAGTGTAGAAGTTGAAGAGGAGCGTTTTTCGATTGATGCAGTGTTGTCCTGAATTGGTAATGCAGATTCAGGATTATTCAGCACTATTGTCGATTCAGAAGTATCTGCTTGCGGCGGCGGAACCGTATCTTGAGCAGCGAGTGCGAATAAAATAAAACAATATATAATTATACATGAAAACCTTTGCATTTTCCCACCAACTGAGATTTTCCCAAAACAGCACCGAGTCAGCTATACCGCACCATCTCAACCATACTGCTGTACAGTAAGCATACAACTTAAAACCTCATTATATTTGTACTTATGTAAAAAGCAGCAGTTCTACGGTGTTCTCACATTGCTAACCGATGCATTAGCCTATATCTGTTCGGAAACTTTCGTTTCAAAACGGATTACCTTGAAATGTGATGTCCTAAATCGTGCTGTTTACGCTATTTAGAACTCATCGACCTGTTCGGTAACGAAAGTATCGAACAGGTCTAATATCGGCAGCAGTTACACTCCGCATCTGTTCAGGCAAGCACTGTATGCTAAAAGAACTCTTACAAAAGTCCGATTGTACTGCTGCGCTCTGCCGGTTGATTATGCATCAGCGATCCGCTCGGCAGGGGACAATATTTCGGTTACACGGACACCGAAGTTTTCATCAATAACAACGACTTCTCCTTTTGCAATCGGTTTATGATTAACTAGTATATCCACCGGTTCGCCGGCAAGTTTATCAAGCTCGATAATGTGTCCTTCGCCCATGCTTAATATTTCTTTGATCATTTTACGGGTACGACCAAGCTCAACGGTCATTTCCATGTATACGTCCATGATGAGACCGATATTTCCTTGCTCAGTTCCCGTAACTCCATTTTGTAACGGCGGAAATTGAATTGACTGTACATTGGGATTCATACCGGGCATTACCATACCTCCGCTTGGCATAGCACCCATTCCCTGCATAGGCATTCCCATCGTCATCTGGGGCTGCATTTGCGGTGTTCCGCCCATATTCATAGCCATATTCGGCATCGCCATTGTTCCTCCTTGCTCAGGAGCGGATTGTACAGGAATGCCCTGCGCAGCCATTTGTTGCACGGGGTCTATTCCGCCTAGTTTCTCTCCAATTTCTGTAGCAATTTTTTTTGCGACTACTTCCCAAAGTTCAAATTCTGCATCATTCAGTTTAATTTTGTAGGTAATGAGTGCAAAATCCTGACTAAGCCGAACCATTGCTTTCGGCACGTGATGGGATACTGCCGGCATATTCGTAACGCCTTTAATATTTTCAGAATCAAGGGCGTTAATTTCCTTTCCAACATACTGAGAAATCGTTTCACTGACAACAGACAGTGCCATATCATCAATAGAAACATTTTCTTCATTATTAACGAGTCCTACCAGCTTTTCAGCAAATTCCGGCACGTATACAAACAGATGATCGCCGCTCAAACCTGCGTCAAAGTCAATAATGGTAGTAACGACCATGTCGGAAACTTTTTTCAAAAAAGATTCACGGTCTATAATCTCTATCGTTGGATTGCCTACCGTTACACTGGTATTGGTCATTGATTCAAGATTTGAAACAAGTGCAGGAACAGTCCCATCAAAAAACTTTTGCAAAGCATCTTGCTGCTTTTGTGGGAATTTTTCACTGCCGGAGGAAGAGCTGCCCAGTCCTCCTCCCATATCCACACCGGATAACAATGCATCTATTTCGTTCTGAGAAATGGAACCATCACTCATATAAATCCTCCTGATCAGCACTTAGCTCTTCAAATTCATCTTGATTAATGCTTTCTATTTTTTCCAATATTTGCACAGCTACTTTGTTTCCTACAACACCGGGCTGGCACCAAAACTTTTTTCTACTGCCGACACTCAGAGTAAAGGGATGCCCAACCCGTGTATCGGTAAGCCGAATAATATCGCCTGCTCGCAAATTAAGAACATCCCGAATAGACAAACTCAAAGACCCGACTTCTGCAACAACATCCATATCAACCGTTGAAAGTTTATCTTTAAGAATACCCATGTACTGCGTTGTTGAGCTGCGGCGTACCGATGAAAACCAAAATTGGCTTGATAGTTTAGAAATAATCGGCTCAATAGTGATATAGGGAATACAGAAATTCATCATTCCTTCTTCTTCACCAACCTTTGTTTCCAATGTTACCAAAACCACCATTTCGGAAGGCGGAACAATCTGCGCAAACTGCGGGTTCGTTTCGATCTGTCCTAAGCGGGGGCGTAGATCAATGACTTGTGTCCATGCTTCACGCATATTTGCCAATATTCGGACGATCACCCCCTCCATAACAGAGGCTTCAATATCCGTCAATTCACGCTGTACCTTTGTCCCCTGTCCTGTTCCGCCAAAAAGCCGGTCAATAATCGAAAAAGTAACTGAAGGGTCAATTTCCAGTACAGCATTTCCTTTCAACGGATCCATATTGATAACAGCAAGTGTAGTCGGTGTCGGTATAGAGCGGATAAACTCTTCATACGTCAGTTGATCTACCGAGGCAACATGCACATGCGCCATACTTCGTAGTTGAGCTGAAAGAGCTGTCGTCGTAAGACGCGCGAATGTCTCATGCATTATAGACACAGTACGCATCTGCTCTTTTGAGAATTTATCCGGACGCTTAAAATCATAAATTTTGATCTTTCGTGTATCGCTTACCGGTCTAAACTCTTCGGCTTCAGTATCGCCTGAGCTGATTGCAGTGAGAAGCTGATCTATTTCATCCTGCGATAATACTTCGGTCATACTAATTCCTACTGTTCTATAATATCATATTGAGTAAAAGCAACGCCTTTGATTTTTGTCTTTGATAGTATATTATCATTAATTTCATTGCGTATCTCAATTTTAATTTTCTCTTCCTGCCGCAATTCCGCTACCGTTTTATTTTGAAAGTAAGAACGAAGAAAATCTTTCAGCTCAACTAGACGGGCAGTAAGTTCCTGCGGAGTTGCTTTGTCATTCATCGGATACCCAAGTTCGATACTAACAACAATTGTTCCCGGAATTGAATCGGAAGTAAGTGCTTTAACTTGTCCCACTGCCGAATACCACTGGAGCAGTTCACGGGAATCGCGATACTCTTCTGCAATAGGATATTGAGAATGCGACTGCCCTTTCTTTCCCATAAAATTCACCGTGATAACTACAACGGTTACAATGAAAATCAAAGCTACCAGTACAATAGCAATGTACTTTAAAAGCGTAGAAACCAGTCCTGCTTTTTTTGGTTTTACCGAACCGGTATCAACACTATCCCCAAGGTCGTTATCATCTGCTAAGTTGTGATCATCAGCCATTATAGCCACTCCTCTTTTTGTTTAAAAATACATCTCATTTTGGTATAGGGAACGGAAATATCTCGAAAGTTGGTTGCTTTTTTCGACATCCCCGCGAGTTTAAAATTAAGGTCTTATATAGTAATGACTTAATTTTAAACATCACATCTAAATCTAAGGAAACTGTCAAAAAACTTCAGTTTTTGACAGCCCCGTTGCCCTTTTTAAAGATACTCTTTTAGTTTACCATTAAAAATGCGCTTCGTCCAGAATAATAATATCAACACGTCTATTATATGCACGTCCTTCAGCAGTTTCATTAGAATATACAGGACGAGTATCAGCATACCCCGCTACAGAAAACTTATTTTCCTGTGCGCCGAAATCTGTCAGATAATGCAAAACATTCACAGCGCGGGTTGTAGACAGTTCCCAATTACTTTTCCAAATAGCTGAATCAGTATCGCCTGAATCAGTATGACCTTCTATTCTAAAGCGGCGTACTGCTAACTCTTCATTAGACAAAAATTGCGCGATACGTAAGAGCGTATTGCGGCTTTCTTCTATATTGGGTTCGGCACTGCCCTGCTCAAAAAACGAATCGGCTGCAAGCGAAATAACAACACCGCGCTCATCACTTGTAACTACAATTTTATTTGATTTTATATCAGGCGCAAAAAGGGAGACTGCTTTTTTAAGCGTAGTTCCAAGCAGCCGTCCCTTTTCCATTGAAGGCATTGAGCTAATAGTATTTCCAAGGTCTGCCAGCTTTCCAACAGACAGAGATATAGAACCGCCGGTAGGGTCTCCGCTAATTGAAGCAGACATTGCTTGCAATCGGGTTACATCAACTTCGCTTGGTTCATACAACATAACAAAGAAGCAAAGCATCAGCGTAATCATATCGGCATACGTCGTAAGCCAGCCGCTGCCAGCCGCCTGCGGTTCTTTTTTCTTCCGCGCCATAGCCTATTCCTTTATCAACTCATTTTCCAAAGACTTTCTATCTTTTGGATCAAGATAGGTTAAAAGGCGCTGTGCAAGAATACGCGGATGATCTCCTGCCTGTATCCCCAGTATACCTTCAATAACCATTTCTTTTGATTTTACTTCCTTCTGATTTTGTTGCGCTAATTTTGTTGCAATAGGAATAAGCAGCCAGTTTTGCATTAACGAACCATACAAGGTAGTAACCAGCGCAACTGCCATATTGGGACCAAGAGAACTCTTATCTTCAAGGTTTAACAACATACCAATAAGTCCGATAACCGTACCCAACATACCAAAACCAGGCGCGAGTGTTGCCCATGAGTTAATAACGCTTATCCAGCCGTTATGCCGCTCTTCCATGTGTCCAAGTTCATTTTCCATGGAAGCACGGATTGCTTCACCATCTATACCGTCAATAACGTTGCGCAAACCGGTTCGGAGAAATTCATCTTCAAAGTCTCCTATTTCTTCTTCCAATGCTAACAACCCTGTACGGCGGCTCTTTTCAGAAAGCGCAACTAATTTTTGCACCATTTCTTTTTCTTTATAGTCAGCTGTTTTAAAAACCCGCGAAATAATTTTGAACATACCAATGGGATACGAAAGAGGATATGTTAAAAACAAACACATATATGAACCGCCGATCGTAATAAACATCGAAGCGACATCTATAAGACCTCCAAGAGATCCTCCCATAAACGCTCCGAATAATACGACACCGAGACCGCCGAATATACCTATAAATGATGCTATATCCATAGTTTAAGACCAGCTCCCTTTACATTTCGTTCTTTAACATACCTATCCGTTGACGGTACGCAACCACGGCATCAATCAGCTTTTCAGGAGTTTCTTTTACAACAAAGCTCTTTCCCGACAGCATACGGATTGTTGTATCAGGATTACATTCCACTGTTTCTATTTGATGCGGATTTATCCAATATGTTGTACCGTTAAGCCGCGTAACTTCTACCATAGCTTACTCTATTTTAACCGATTATCGTTTCAGATTCAATACGGTTTCGAGCATTGTGTCTGAAGTTTGGATAGTTTTTGCACCGGCTTGAAAGCCGCGTTGTGTAATAATCATGTCGGTAAACTGATCAGTTAAGTCAACATTACTCATTTCAAGCGTACCAGCGATTAATTTCCCTTTACCCATAATGCCGGACGTGGTAACATTTGCAATCCCTGAGTTATTTGACTGAATATAGGTATTATCACCTGCCTTTTCAAGACCGCCCTGATTTGCAAAACTCGCCATTGCTAATTGCCCTAGCTCATGGCTGACACCATTAGAGAATACTCCGGTGATAACGCCGCTTTGGTCAATTTTGAAGTTTTCCATATAACCCATTGCATATCCGTCTTGTTCATACGCCTTTGTAGTGCTGCGCTCTGCAAACTGGGTAATTGTATTACGGGCAGTACCGATTTCGCCTAAATTGAGATCAAAGGTGTGGCGGACAGGATTACCATCTTCTCCGGCATTAGCACCGGTTACATTATAAGAAACCTGCACCAGAACTTGTCCGGCAGGTGCTGTTGTATTTCCTGCGGTATCGGTTACCGTTGCAAGATGTCCGAAATTGTCAAAGGTTACTACAAAGGTGTTTTGTGTTCCTTCTGTTGTACCGATTCCAGCACGGGTTGCAGCTGCTTCAGCATTCTCAGGATCAACATTTACTGTTGCCGTCCACTGATTCACTGTTCCGGGGACACGGGTAAACGACATATTTAACTCATGTGCTTCGCCAAAAGTGTCATATATTTTAAATTCGGTAGACCATGTAGATTCAAGAACTTGTGCACGGTTTGCGTTTTCAGGTAGTTCCGGCAGCCGTTTATCTAAGTTACACGCATAATTAACGGAAGTGGTTGCCTTTGCATCCAATTTCTGTCCGATCGGAATAATTAAGTCTTCTGTTTGTGCAGAAGTGTTAATGAGACGGGTGCCATCAACTTCTTGAGCCATCCATCCTTGAACACGCATACCGTTTGCAGGATTAACCATTGTCCCGTCTTTATCAACACCGAATGCACCGGCACGCGTATAAAAACTCTTTTCTCCTGATTTCAAAACAAAGAATCCATTGCCTTGTACTGCGATATCAGTATTTATACCGGTTGTTTGCAATGCTCCCTGCGTATGTACGGTATCAATACTGGCAATCATCACCCCAAGACCTACTTCCTTAGGATTAACCCCGCCGAGCTCTTCCGTAGGACGAGAAGCCCCGCTTAACTGTTGTGAAATTAAGTCATGGAAATTCACTCTTCCGCGTTTAAATCCGGTAGTATTCACATTCGCAATATTATTACCGATAACATCCATTCTTGTTTGATGATTTTGCATTCCCGAAACACCGGAAAACAATGATCGCATCATATCTGTATTTCTCCTATTTTATACACTTCATATACTAGACCTGTTCGATAACTTTCTTGCCGAACAGATTCACTTAATTATCAGCATACACGGTTTGGACATCAGCCCATGCATACCATTTGCCGTTTACCTGTACCTGCGGATTCTGACCGCGTGTTGCAGCGGTAATCAGTCCTGATACAGTACCTTCGGTTTGTTGAATATCGACATGTTTTCCGACAACATTTACTACAGAAGAGTCTCCGGTAATTTGATTAAGCATTTCAAAACTCTTATTCATATTAGTAAGTTGCTCAAGAGAAGTGAATTGTGCCATTTGGGCTACAAATTGCGTATCCTCCATAGGGCTTGTTGGATCCTGATGTGTAAGTTGAGCAATCAAAAGCTGTAGAAAATCATCTTTTCCTAGTTCCTGCTTAGGTTTACGCCCTTCCGGAAAGTTCTGTTTATTTAATCTGTCAACTTCCATAGAAAGGCGCGCCTTTTCTTCCGGCGACATTTCAAATGACGGCATCTGAAATAATGCCGGTTGAACTCCTCCGCCCCATGAGTTAATACCGTTAATACTCATACGCAAATTACCTCCCTTGTCTACGCAAAAACATTAACAACGTGGTTATATCCCGAATCATATACTATTTGAGCATCGGCATACCGGCTGTTTCCCATTACCTCAACCTGTTGATTTTTTGCAAAAGAATTTTCAAACGAAGAATCTTCTTGTGCAAAGTAATTGTTGCCGGATTCTCCTGACCAACTGACATCGAACTGTACATTTTCAAACCCGCCTTGTTCAAAAGCTGCGGTAAGCTGTTCGATACTTTCTTTGAAAGCTTCATACGTTTCTTTTGAAGCGGCAACAATTTTTCCTGTAATCTGTTTGCCCCCTGCCAGTTCTAAGTTTATTTTGACACTGCCGAGGTATGCCGGCTGCATTTGTAAACGGATAACTCCTGCACTATTATCTTGTAGAATAATTTTTCCTGCTTGGACAAAATCCGCAGCCATATCTTGTACTTGCTGTGCAAGCAGTGAAGTAAAGCTTGGGGTGCTGGGTTCCTTTGAAAATAGACCGCTTTCATATTGGGTACCGGTATTATATGCGGCACCGCGAAATTCACACATCATATCGAGCGTGTTATTATTTTCAGTAGTTACAGCACCGAAGTTTTCGTCCCCCGAAAAGTCGGTGTGGAGTGCTGCATATAATGAGGTACGTTCATCAACCACTGAAACAATCGGTTTCGGTGGTTTAGGGGATGTGTTTTCTATTGAGTGTTCAAATGCAGTAAGTGTTTTTTCACCATTTTCAGAATCATCTATAATATGAGGGGTATCGGATCTTTCTTGGGAAGCGGTTATTTCTTTTTTGAGCACCGGTTTTTCGTTATTTTCTGCCATTATCCATTCAGCGGCTGATGCTGAAAGCGCAGCGGCATCAGAATCCTTATTGCTCGGTGCTGTATCTGTGATGGGAATATTTTTACCGGCAGCTAAGGCGGCGGGAGCTTCCTGCTCATTTGCCGAAAGTAATTGAGCAAATAGAAAGCTCGCCTCTATATCGGGTTCTTCTTCTGTAGAGGGCAATGTATCAGTTAGGATGTTTTTTTGTTTGCTGCTGTTTTTTGCAGAATCAAAGCATTGTTTTAAAAGGTTTTTTCTTTTTGTGTCTTCCATACCGCCGGCGATCATCTCCGTATCCGGATCGAATGAGTTTACAAGTGAGGATTCGGAAGACTCTGTCAGTATTTTTTTTATCATATCTGAAAAAGCATCGCCTTTAGGGTTTTGTTTTCCTTGTATTTTTTTTTCAACCTTTTCTCCTGCTTTTTCCGCATGAGAAGTAGGCTGAATATCTTTTTGAATATCAAGCGGCTGCATAGGGCAAACCTCCATAAAATCTGAATAGTACACCGGCTGCCGATTAAGCGGAATGGCATATAAATGCAAAACCGCTTTCAATATCGCCTCTAAATCTAGGGAAACAGGTGAGCAAAGCTCACCACCAAAAACTGTTTCGCAATCCTCTTTGGCGGATATATCCGCTAAAGCGGATATAATCAATCATTTCCTTACAGAAAAAGCCGATAGGCTTTCAGTTTTTGGACAGCCTCATTGCACGGGAACTTGTTCCGAAACGAAAGTTTCTGAACAGGTTGTTATCTGCGAATGAATACATGATCGGTATACTTCTTAATTTTCGGATTTTAAAAATACTTTTTAAGTATTTCTTGTTGTAAAAGAATGAAAAGTCTTGTTTGTACGTACCGCGCAGCATTGGGAACCTCTAAAAATCTAACCGAGCTTTTAGAGGTTCCATTGCTTTATTTGTGTTATCTTGGCATTGACATCCCCATCAGTACAGCTGATAATATCGCGTCTAAATTTAAGGAAGCTGAAGCTGCCATCAAAGTTGTAGGAGATTTATATGGAACGTGTAAAGAAAAATATAGCGGGTATTCTGGTGTGTGCGGTCATTACTGCACCGGCATGGTTTTTGGGAAAACTACTGCCGATTGCGGGTGCTCCGGTAATCGCCTTGCTGATAGGTATGACACTCACACTTTTTTGGAAAGAAAAAGGTATTGCTGCATTAGGAATTACGTTTGTTTCAAAAAAAGTGCTGCAATGGGCGGTAGTGCTGCTGGGGGCAGGTTTAAATTATACGGTTATTCTTCAAACCGGTATGCAGTCGCTTCCGATTATCCTATGTACAATTACTGTATCACTCTTAGTTTCATTTGTATTATACAAAGCACTTTCTATGCAAAAAGATATAGCGGTATTGATTGGGGTAGGTTCATCCATTTGCGGAGGTTCGGCAGTTGCCGCAGCAGCCTCCGTTATTGACGCTGATTCCGAGGACGCTGCACAGGCGATTTCAGTGATTTTCTTTTTTAATGTACTTGCAGCACTTATCTTTCCAACATTCGGTCGTGTGTTAGGCTTTAATGCTTCATCAGGTGAAGCATTCGGTATCTTTGCCGGTACAGCAATCAACGATACATCCTCTGTAACTGCTGCGGCTGCGGTGTGGGACTCTCTGTGGAATCTTGGTACTGAAACCTTAGATAAGGCGGTAACAGTAAAACTCACCAGAACGCTTGCCATTATCCCCATTACCTTTGCGCTTGCTTTTTTACGGGTACGAGCGTTAAAAAAAGCCGGTGCATCCGAAAAAAAAGTACATATATGGAATATTTTCCCGTTTTTTATTCTCTTCTTTATTGGGCTTTCAATTATTACCAGTATTTTAATTCGATTTGGCTCTCCGGCATCAGTCTTTACACCGCTTAAAACATTGAGCAAAATTTTTATCACTGCCGCAATGGGGGCTGTGGGATTAAACAGCAATATTATTAAACTCATTAAAACCGGCAGCAAGCCGCTCCTACTCGGTGCCAGCTGCTGGATAGCGATTAGTGCAGTAAGTTTAATTATGCAGCGATTTCTTGGATTATGGTAGGACATCTTTAAACACGCATGTATGGATTTTAGAAGCTGTTCCATCAGTAAAACTGACAGTAAGATTTTTTTATAAATCTTTATGCAGTAATGATTTATTTTTAAACTCGTTGGGGATGTACATGCCTATGGTACGCCATCCCCTTGCCTTATAAAATATATAAAATTCGGCTATTTTTTTCTTTCTTTTTAAAAGAACCCCTGTTATAATAAATAACGGTGTTTAGTATGAATCAAATGCAATTTACCGTAAAAGGCGATTTTGCAACCGCCGTAACAAAAGATAAACTTGTTACATATCCGCATTCTTATGCGCTCTGTGAAGCAGGGAAAATAGTTGCTATTGTTGACAGCCTTCCTGAAGGCGACTGGAAAAGCTGTCCGTGTTTTGACTTTACGGGAAAACTTATTATCCCCGGAGGAACAGATCTCCATGTACACGCGCCGCAGTATGCGTTCCGCGGAATGGGTATGGAACTTGAACTTATTGATTGGCTTAATACCTATACCTTTAAAGAAGAAGCAAAATATACCGATGCTGCCTACGCATTAGAAAACTACCGTATTTTTGCTGAAGATTTAGCAGCGGGAACTACATGCCGTGCGGTGATTTTTGGTACTATTCATAATACAGGAAATGGTGTTCTTGCGTCATTATTACAAAAAACCGGTATACCGTGCTATATCGGCAAAGTAAATATGGATAGAAATTCACCGAAATATCTGTGCGAAACAACGGCGCAATCGCTTGCTGATACAGAAGCCTTTATCCATACGCTGGCTTATGATGCAACAACATCAGCCATTATTACGCCTCGTTTTGTGCCTTCCTGCACAGCAGAATTAATGGAGGGACTTGGGATACTGGCGCGAAAGCATAATCTTCCTATTCAAAGTCATCTGTCTGAAAATAAAAAAGAAATCGAGTGGGTGCGCAGTCTGCATCCCGATTGTAAGAACTATGCGGCAGTATATGAAAAATATGGACTTTTAAATGAAAGAACCATCATGGCACATTGTGTGCATCCCACTGATGAAGAAATTGAACTGCTAGTAAAGAGGGGAACATATATAGCGCATTGTCCTGAATCAAATATGAATTTAACCAGCGGCATTGCGCCGATTGCCCGCTTGCTGGAAGCTGGTGTCCATGTTGGGTTGGGTTCTGATGTCGCTGCCGCTTCCCAGCTTTCGCTGATGCGCGCAATGTCTCTTGCCTTGCAGGTTTCTAAGATGCGAAAATATTTTTATCCCACTGAGCGTGCATTATCTGTCTGTGAAGCCTTTTATCTTGGAACCAAGGGAGGCGGTTCATTTTTTGGTAATACCGGCAGCTTTGAAAAAGGTTTTTGGTTCGATGCAGTTGTACTTGATGATTCAATGTTCAGTGCACATAAAGACCTTTCTATAGGACAGCGGCTGGAACGCGCCCTCTATCTCTGCGGGCAGGAATCTATAACGGCAAAATTTATCAAAGGATGCCGCATAACAGAGCCGTTGGTTATGCAATGCTTGTAGGGTGCCTCTAAAAACTTGGTTAGATTTTTAGAAGATGCCTTATCAGCAGAGCTGACAACGATTTTTTTTGATAAGTCATTATTGTGTAAAAACTTAATTTTAAACGTGCCGGGTGAGGGGGTATCAGTATTGCTGGGATACAGTTGGTATGCCGTTGGCAGGATGCTGGCATAAGTAACCAGCTTTCGGGATAGCCATATCTAATAACTATGGAGGAAAAAGTATGAATACAAAAAGAATTATAGATGCCGCAGCGGGCAGAATAAAAGCTGATTTAGTGTTAAAAAATGCGTTTGTTTTTAATGTGTTTACCAAAGAATTTATTAAACAGGATGTAGCGGTTATAGATGGTGTAATTGCCGGAACGGGTACTTACAGCGGTAATGAAGAGCGGGACTTAACCGGCAAGTATCTGTGTCCTGGTCTTATTGATGCGCATTTACATATAGAATCAACGATGGCATCGCCCCGCAGCTTTGCACAGCAGGCAGCCCGCTGCGGCACCACCGCCGTTATTGCCGATCCCCATGAAATTGCAAATGTCGCCGGTGTAGACGGTATTTTATATATGATGACAGAGGCTCGAAAAGCAGTGTTTGCGGGTACAGATCAACCATTAGTTTCGATTTATTTTATGATTCCTTCTTGTGTACCCGCAACTGATTTTGAACATACCGGCGGCGCAATAACGGCTTATGATATTCAAAAGCTCATTGATGATCCTGATGTACTTGGACTTGGGGAAATGATGAATTATCCTGCGGTAGTCAATGGCGACGAAGCTGTTCTGAAAAAACTTGCTGCTGCCGAGACAAAAATATCCGATGGGCATGCTCCTTCTGTAACCGGCAGCGGGCTACAGGTATATTGCGCCGCCGGCATTAAAACCGATCATGAATGTTCCTCGTATGAAGAAGCCTACGAAAAATTGCAGCAAGGTATGTATATCCTTATCCGCGAAGGTTCTTCTGCACAAGACTTAGAGCCTATTGTCAGCGGTATGCTGAAATATAAAACTGATAGCAGCCGTTTTGCATTTTGTACCGATGATAAAAAAATGAGCGACATCCTTACAAACGGGCACATTAACAATAATGTACGCAAAGCGGTCGCTCTTGGGTTGCCGGTGGAAGATGCGCTGTGTATGGCAAGTTTTAACGCGGCTCAGTGTTACGGGCTGCAAGGCAGAGGGGCTATTGCGCCGCGCTATCATGCAGATATGGTTGTCTTCGATAATCTTACGGATTTTTCTATTCATGCAGTATATAAAGCAGGGATTGATGTACTCCACACACCGGCAGATGCAGCCGAAACACACACACAGCCGCTTTCGTTTTCGCTGAACCGCATTACCGATAGCGTTCATGTGGCAGATTTCCCGCAGAAGACTTTTGAAGCTGCGCAGTTTATGCCCTCCGGTGCTGATACATTCCATGTAATAGGCATGCAGCCGAAAACGCTCTTTAGCATACATTATATGTATTCACGGGAAGAATGCCGCACATTGCTTTCTGAGGGCAAACTATGCTATCTTGCAGTTCTGGAACGGCATAAAAATACCGGCAATATCGGAAGAGCCCTACTGCAAGGCTACGGTGTCCATGATGGTGCCATTGCTTCCAGTATTGGGCATGACTCTCATAATATTATTGTTGCCGGTGCTAATGCCGGTGATATGTACCGTGCTGTACAGGAAATTATCAGCATGAAAGGCGGTATCGCTGTGGTAAAGAATGGGGACATACTTACACGGCTTGCCTTGCCTATTGCCGGTCTTATGAGTCCTGAACCGCCTGAACAGCTTGCAGCACATATTCATGCTGCATCTGATGCGGCGCACCGTATCGGCGTGTATCCTGAAATAGAACCGCTTATCGGCTTATCTTTTTTAGCACTTCCGGTTATTCCGGAGCTGAAACTAACCGATACGGGGTTGTTTGATGTCGTGAAATTTGCTTTTGTATAAATCATAGGGCATTGTACAATATGCCGCAGTTTGTATAATAAACCTGTTCAACAACGGAGTTACCGAATAGGGCTAATGGACAGCTGCAAATAAACCTCACTTGCGGCAGTCTATATAGGGCACCTCTCAAAATCTATACCTGCGTTTTTAGAGGTGCCCTCTTATACTTCAATAAAGGAGGAGGACGCATGAATATAGTTGGGAAAGCAGTCCCTCGTGTCGATGCTTATGACAAAGTTACGGGGCGGGCTAAATACGTTGACGATTATTTTCACGGAAATTTTTTAACGGCAAGAATTTTGCACAGTACAATCGCTAATGGCGTGGTTAAAAAAATCGACATTAGTGAAGCCGAAAAAATTGAGGGTGTTGTAAAAATTGTTACATGCTTTGATGTCCCTGATATTTGTTTTCCGACAGCAGGGCATCCATGGTCAACGGAAGAAGCGCATCAAGATATTGCCGACAGAAAACTATTAACGAGCCGTGTGCGGTTTTACGGGGATGATATTGCAGCTGTTATTGCTGAAAATGATGTTGCTGCCTCCCGCGCAATCAAAGCAATGAAAGTTGAATATGAAGAATACCCTCCCATTACTGATGTGCATTTTGCAATGAGTCCCGAAGCGACGACGCTGCATGAGGCATTCCCGGGCAATATACTCAAGCATACCGTCTTTTCTATTGGTAATTATGAAGAAGGATTGCAAGAAAAAGATACACTGTCTTTTGAAGGAGAATATGCTGTTTCTCCTATTTCGCACTGCCATATTGAAAATCCGGGTTCATACGCATATATGGAAAGCGGTAAAATCGTGGTTGTATCTTCTACACAGTTGCCGCACATTTGCCGCCGTGTATGCGGACAAGCACTTGGTATTGACTGGGGAAAAATACGGGTTATCAAGCCGTACATCGGCGGCGGATTTGGTAACAAGCAAGATATTCTCTATGAACCGTTGAATGCTTACCTGTGCACATTGGTAGGAGGACGCTGCGTACAGCTGCCTGTTTCCCGCGAGGAAACATTTATGTGTACGAGAACCCGTCATGCCATGGAGTTTAAGATGCATACGACTGTCCGCAAAGACGGCAGATTTGTTGCCCGAAAAATGGTATGCTATTCTACAAAAGGCGGCTATGCCTCGCATGGTCATGCAATTACTGCAAATGCCGCAAATGAGTTTAAGCAGCTGTACACAGCAGAAAAAGGTACTATCTCCGAAGCATACTCCGTATTCACTAATCACTGTGTTGCAGGAGCAATGCGCGCCTACGGTATTCCTCAAGTTGACTTTGCGCTTGAATCATTTATTGATGATATGGCATTACAGCTTAATATGGATCCTATTGATTTACGGCTGAAAAATTGTATGCGCGAAGGGTTTGAAGACCCTGCTACAAAGATTAGAGCAAATTCCGACGGGCTGTATCAGTGTTTGCAAAAGGGGCGCGAGGTATTCCACTGGGATGAATTACGGAAAAAATATGCTAACCAAACCGGTAATATCCGCCGCGGAGTAGGTGCCGCGTGTTTCAATTATAAAACAGGTGTGTACCCCATCGCTCTTGAAACGTCCTCTGCTCGCATTGTACTCAATCAAGACGGCAGTGTTCAAATCCAAATGGGTGCTACCGAAATCGGACAGGGAGCAGATACGGTCTTTTCTCAGATGGCGGCAGAAATTTTGACGCTTCCAATGGATAAAGTCTATATTTTCTCGGAACAGGATACGGAAGTTTCTCCCTATGACAGTGCCGCTTATGCTTCACGCCAAACATACGTTAGCGGTAAGGCAGTGAAAAAAACGGCAGAAGCACTGAAACAAAAAATACTCCGCTATGCAGCCGGCATGCTTACGATGAACGCTGATGAGTTGGACTTACAGCATGAAAAGATTGTCGTTCGCGCTACAGGAGAAGAAAAACTGAGCTTGCAAGATGTTGCTATGGAAAGCTGCTACAGTATGAAGAACTCTGAACACCTCTGTGCAGAAGAGACCTCGCATTGCGTTGATAACTGTTTTTCTTTCGGTGCAACCTTTGTAGAGATAGAAGTTGATATACGAATAGGAAAAATAAAAGTTTTGAATATTCTCAACGTACATGACAGCGGCACCCTGATTAATCCCCAGTTGGCGGCTGCACAAGTTCATGGCGGTATGGGAATGGGGCTTGGTGCTGCTACTGCGGAACATTTAATATATAGTAAAGATTGTAAACTATTGAATGGCAATTTGCTTGATTATAAACTTCCTACAGCAATGGATTTACCTGATTTACACGAACTCTTTATTGAAAATGCCGATCCTACCGGTCCTTTCGGTAATAAATCGCTGGGTGAACCGCCTATTATCTCTCAGCCGCCGGCAATCCGAAATGCAGTGCTCCATGCTACCGGTGTTGCTATTAACAAATTGCCGCTCAATCCGCAGCGGTTGGTAGAATCCTTTACCGCCCATGGATTAATCGAAGCATAAGGAGGTCTGTAATGTACGATATAGAAACTTTTTATCAAGCAACGTCTATTAGCGATGCGGTTGCGGCATTATCCCGTACGGAAAATCCGGTTATTCTCGCGGGCGGAACCGACGTTCTTATTCAAATTAGAGAAGGTAAACTTGCCGGAAGAAATATTGTGTCTATTTTCGGCATCCCGGAACTAAAAGGCATCGATATGGACGAAGAGGGTACAATTAGAATTCGCCCGCTTACCACATTTAGCGAGATGACTGCGCACCCGCTTGTGCAGCAGCACTTACCAATGTTGGGATTTGCTGCTGACCAAGTAGGCGGACCGCAAATACGAAATATGGGGACTGCCGGCGGGAATATCTCAAATGGTGTAACGAGTGCCGATACTGCTCCAAGCCAGCAGTGTTTTAACACTATTGTAGAAATTACTGGTACTGAGGGGGTGCGTACTGTTCCTATTCAAGAGTTTTATGTATCTGCCGGCAAGGTTGCGTTACAGAAGGGCGAATTAGTTACAGCATTTCTAATACGGAAAGAACAATATGAGGGCTTTACCGGACATTACATTAAGTATGCAATGCGGAATGCAATGGATATTGCTAATTTAAGCTGCGCCGTTTTGGTAAAAGCAACAAAGGAACAGGGCGTACCGGTTATTCAAGCGGTTCGCATCTGTTTTGGTGTTGCGGCTCCTGTACCGAAGCGGTGTACCAACACTGAAAATTTCTTAACTGGTAAAACTGTTACTGAACAGCTGTACAAGGAAATGCAGGAGGTATTATTGACGGATATAAATCCGCGCGATTCATGGCGGGCTTCTAAGGCATTCAGAGTAAGTATTGCAAAGGAAATTGCGGTACGGGCGTTACAGAATGCGCTTGCAGAGCAGCCGTAAGCAGTGCTCAAGGAGATAGATCATGTTACAAATTATCACACTAACTGTAAACGGAAAAAAGCATGAACTGGCAGTTGATCCGCGTGAATCACTGGCAGATGTGTTAAGAAATAAACTGTCGCTTACCAGCGTTAAAAAAGGTTGTGAAGTCGGTGAATGCGGTGCTTGCACTGTCTTAATTGACGGTATTACGGTGGATAGCTGTATTTATCTTGCTGTGTGGGCTGATAAAAAAAGTATTCTTACTGTTGAAGGTCTACAAGGCGCAAATGGGGAGCTTTCGCCGATACAACAGGCTTTTATTGACGAAGCTGCCGTACAATGCGGATTTTGCACCCCCGGTTTTATTATGACTGCGGTTGAACTTGCCGGAACCGGTAAAAAATATACACGGGAAGAATTACGAAAACTTATATCTGGACATTTATGTCGCTGCACCGGTTATGAAAACATCCTCCGTGCAATTGAAAAAGCGCAAGCTGCACAGTAAATCTGTTCGGAAATTTTTGTTTCCGAACAGGTTATCTTGAAATAACCTGTTCGGCAGCAACAGTATTGAGCAGACCGAGTAACTTGTAAACCTAGCGGGAACCGGTTACAAAAATTCTTCGTGAAGCGAATGTCCTTACAGCGCAGCTGCTAGGGGGGGGGGGGGGGGGGGGGGG
>JBQMYN010000010.1:0-36405 GCA_052173475.1 Treponema sp. | reverse complement strand
GCCGATAGGCATTTTCCTTTTAGCAGTATTCATACCAGTAGTGTAGCACGGAAATAAGAAATGGGCAATGATACATCCAATGGGAACAAAGGGCTTTTTCGGTATATCAGGGAACAGGGATGTCGTTGCCGGTGGCAAAAAGTTGATTGCTGATGCGGTGTCTCTAAAAATCTATACTTGAGTTTTTTGCAGGTACCCATCTATTGACACAAGCCCACTATATTTTGTAGGCTACGGGATAGAAACGGGTTATTGGACCATATCACAGGTCTAATCCCAAGCCGAATAAGATAATTCAATAACATTATAGGGCATCTCTAAAAACTGAGATTTTTAAAGATGCCCTATATACGAGGAGACATATTGTGATGAATCCGCAACAATTCGTAAAAATGATAAAATATAGCGCAGGATGGCTGCTGGTACTGTTTTTTTAGCAATAGCAGCGAGCTGTGTCCTTGTGGTTAATAAAGAATCCTTAGAAAATATCGTTGGAAAAGCAGACGTAGAGGAACTTACCGCTACTAAAGGAGCAACAGAAATAGAGTTACATTGGAAAAATCCCCGTGCAGCTGATGCGCTGAAAATTGAGATATGGTACGGTAAAACAGAAAGCGGTCTAAACAATCACTCTACTATAGAAAATATTAAAGCAGGAGAACCCCAGTCAAAGAAAATAAGCAGCTTATCACGATACACAAACTACCTATTCAAAGTCGTTGTTGTCTATACAGACGGCAGCAAGAGTAGCGGTAAAGTTATTTATGCGAGTACAACCTACTAGATAACGATACCAGCAGACCTGTTCGGAACTTTCCGTCTCCGAACAGGTCTGCTGGTATCACACACTTGCCGCCCACTGTTAGCGATTTGCCTGACGGTATTTTCTATCCGGTGATATGAGGGATCGCATACCGTGCTTTTTCCGTCTAATACAGTTTTGTATACGGCATTGCGCTGCACGGCAGCGGCGTAAATCGGCGGCTGCAATATGCATAAGTGCATCAGATCGGTAGAGGACTATGCCACTGCGAAAACAACGCTGCAACCGGTAGCGAAAAGCTCCCAGTAACCATACCAGTAAGATTACAGCAGGGAACCAGTCTTTCCAACGTGCATAGCATGTTTGCTGATGCTCATATATCGGTACTGCAACATTCATACCGGTTGCAGTAAAAAGCGGCATATTAGCAAGGATAGTTCCCACCGGATCCACCACCACACTATAACCTGCATTTGTAGCGCGTACCAGTGTTGTCCGCAACTCTATTGCGCGAAATGAGGCAACTGCAAAATGCTGGTATTCTGCGCTTGCTGTTTTTGACCATGAATCATTCGTAAGATTTAAAAGTAATTCGCTTCCCTGATTATGCAAGTTTGCGCAAAGAGCGGGAAAGGCATCTTCAAAGCAGATTGGGGCGGCAAAATATACCGGCATACCGCTTTTTGTATGTAAGGTTAGGACCTTATACTCCGTACCCGGTGTCCACCCGGAAGAAAAACCGACAAGCCGGTCAAAAAGTTTTTGTACAAGCGGATGATCAATAAAAGGAATATACTCTGCAAAACACACGAGCTGTATTTTCCCGTAGGTATCAGCTACGGAGCCGTCGGGATTGATCAGATACACAGAATTGGAATAGCGGCTATTTTCCGCATCCACAAGGCGGGGCGAGCCAACTAATAGCGGAGTTTTCAGCCGTTTTAAAAAATCTAAAAACGATTCTTCTTCGGGAATAACTGCATAGAGCGGTTTGTATTCATCATACCCATAAACAAGGCTTGTCTCGCTCCATACAAGAAGATCGGGCAGCTGTTCTGTCTGGGCTGCTGTATGTTCTGTAAGTTTTTGTATACTGGCAAGATTCTCTTCAAACTGATCGGTTATCCATGGATCCGTATTTTGTTGAATCATAGCAATAGTAAGTGTTTTTTTCGGTGTACGCGGTTCATACAGCCGGTACAGCCCATAGAGCTGAATAAGAGCCAGCAGCGATGCAGAAAAAATCAATGTTTTTCTAAAGCTGTTACGCGCATTACGCAAATTTTCGCCACTTATGCCGTAAACAGCCCGTACTATTTCAGCCAACAGTGCAGAAATAGCAGCAAGAACAAAGGTTACCCCCCAGATTCCGGTAATATCCGCAATCTGAATAAGAGTCCGCCATGATAATGCGGTCATTGCCGTACTCCCCCATGGGTATGCTAAAAAACCACTCGATTTAAACCACTCCCATAACACAATAATACCTGCAAATGCAAAAGCACGCAGCTGCACTGGTAACCGCTTAATAGAAAAGAGTACACTTCCAAACGGCAAACCTAGAAAAAAATACGCAACCGTTGAAGCCCCAAGGGTAAAAATTGCAAAATCCTGAAAATGTACCAACCAAAAACTAGAGCATACATGTACGCAAGAAACCATAATGCCATACATGACAGCCGTACTCCTATGGCTCGTACTCAGGTAAAGACCGGTATACAGAGGAATAAATGCGATGACACCAAAAAAAACAGAACCGCTATAGAAAAATTCATTTGGAATTCCTATAGATAACAGTACCGCCGAACATATTGCGGAAATACAGCATAATATAGTAGACATAATTTTAGAGTAATTTACTCGTTTTTGTTGAATTTTTCAATATTATGGGTATTATATATATATGCAGAAAATTGTACCCTTTCATATAGACGAATATGGAGATGAACCTGAAGTAACCGTTGCGGTTCCAGGACGTTTTCATCTGTTAGGCGAACACACATGGTTTGCACAAGGTAATACCTTATCTATGGCAATTGATCACTATCTCTATCTGTGTGTTTCAAAAAGAAAAGACCTTAATTACCGTTTTCTATCGCTCTCACTAAAAGAAAGGAAGAAAATTGCCGCATCAAATTTACGATACAGGAAAGAGGACCGCTGGGCAAATTCAGTTAAAGCAGTTATTTTATCATGCATGGATGCGGATATTGCAATGACAGGATTGAATTTCACCATACTATCAGAAATACCTGCCGATGCGGGGCTTGGGACGCCTAATGCACTAAAAGTTGCAACCGCTGCAGCAATACGGCAGCTTTTTGCCCCAACCCTTACTAATGATGAGTTGGCAGCAATCCTTGAAAATGCCAATGTGGAGCATTTAAAAACATATCCCCACCGTGCGGATATACTGTGCGCCTTGTATGCGCAGGAAGGCTGCTGTATACGGACTGATCATAAAAAGCGGACTGCTGATATTTACCCATTCCCTATTACCAACTACCGTATTATCGTAACCGATTCCCGCATTCCCCGGCTGGCAGCGCGCGAAGAGCTGAACTACCGTATTCAAGAATGTATGGAAGCATATCAGCGGGTAAAGAAGATGCCCGGCGCACCTAGGAATATGCATGATCTTACTGAAACGATGCTGGAAGAAATGGAAATTCCCGAATCGGTACGCCGGCGTGTGATTTACATTATACGAGAATCTATGAGTGTTGATGATGCAATAGAAGCACTACAAAAAAATGACTGGGCTGTGTTTTCGCGTATTGTCAACCGTTCTCAGGAAAATCTACGGGATAGGTTTGAAATTTCCTGTCCCGAACTTGACTGGCTGGTAAAACGGGCTATGGAATTTCTTGGGCCTGATTTAAATGATATTATCTGTTCCCGTCTTACCGGTAGAGGTTTTGGCGGCTGTACGTATAGTATTTTACGCGCTGCCGATTTAACAGAATATGAAGAAAAAATAGCCGATTACGAACGGATATTCGGATTCAAACCGCTTTCTTATAGGGTAAAGCCTTCAAGCGGTGTACGGTTATTATAAGGGAGAACACGATGGATGCTATTCTTACGGAAGGAGTACAGTTGTACAAGGAAAACCGCTATCAAGAAGCGCTCGATTCATTTTTGAAAATTTCTTCAAAAGACAATGAAGTCAATTTTGATTTAGCATATTATATCGGCTTGTGTTATGCGAGCCTTTTGCAATATGATGATGCACTCGTCTATTTGGAGCAAATTATTACTGCCGGAACGGGCATTGCACGAGTTTACCAATGCCGGCTTATTTTGGCACTTATTTATACAAAGACAGGACGTTCACGGCTTGCAGAATTTGAGTTATCCAAATTGCTTGATTTAGGCTACGAATCGGCGCAGGTGTATACTTCATTGGCATTTTTAGCATACGAACAGTCAGATGCTGCAAAGGCTATTCCCTTTTATGAAAAAGCACTTGAATTTGATGCCGAAAACCCTACTGCACTCAATGGATTGGGGTATATCCTTGCCGATACGGAAAAAGATCTGACCCGTTCGCTGGTTCTCTGTAAAAAAGCACTGGATTATTCTCCGGATAATGCTGCGTATATGGATTCTCTTGCATGGGTATATCTAAAAATGGGCTTCCATGATGAAGCGCAAAGCTATATTCAGCGTGCATTGGAGATTTACCCTGATAACGAGATAATTAATTACCATGCGCAAATTATCCGAAACCAAAAAGAGGATTAACACGTATGATTGGAAGAAAAATAAAAAAAGCACTCTTTTATGCCGGTTGTTTTTTGATACTGTGCGATGTATTCGGACAGGCAAATAGTCTACAGCCGCGGTTAAGCTCTGCCGATAAAAGCCAAGGGCTTGAAGAATTCCGCCGCGGAGTACAAGCATACTACCATGGAACCTATAATGAAGCCATTTTATTATTTGAAAAGGCTCTGGCATATATCCCTGAAAATCCGCTGATTTTAGACTGGCTGGGACACGCATACTACCGCTCCGGCGTTGAGGGTACTGCACTTGAGCATTGGGAGGCTGCTGCTGCATCGGGATACGGCGGACAGCTTTTAAAAAACAAAATAGAAGTCGTAAAAGAGCGGCGGGGACTCCAGCCTGATTTTGCAGAATCAATCCGCTTTGTAGAAACGGCAGTGTTTACCGGTGAGCAGCCTGATGCCGTGCTGTTTAAGCAGCCTGTATCGGCAGCAGCAATTGCTGACGGGAGTTTTTGGATTGCCGCTTACGGCTCAAATGAGCTGGTTCACTTTGATATAAATGGTATTATTTTAGATCGTACCAGCGGTTCTATTCAAGGATTTGATCGTCCCTTTGATATTATCGCCTTACCGGATAGCAATCTGTTAGTCTCAGAGTTTGCCGCTGATCGTATTTCGCTTTTAAACAAAGATGGTAAATATATCCGGTCATTTGGAGAGCGCGGCAGAGGGAATGGACAGTGCATTGGACCGCAATTCCTTGCAGCCGATTCTTACGGCAATATTTTCGTTACAGATTTTGGCAATGCACGAATTACGGTATTTTCACCGGATGGAGAAGGACTTTTCACCTTTGGACAGCGCAGCGGGGTATTTGAAGGCTTTATTGCACCTGCCGGTATTGCAATTTTAGATGAATTGGTGTATGTAGCTGATGCAGTTAAAGGAACCGTATATATTTTTGATACCGCCGGCAACTATATCCGTACACTCCTTCCTGAAGGCAGTATAACGGGTGCAGAATCAGTGCGTATTTGGAAAAATAATTTGCTTATATCATGTACGAATAAAGTATATCTGGCAGATATAAGCCTTGCAACACTCTATACGGTGGCAAGCGTGGGCAACGCGCCTGCCCGCATCACAACAGCAATTCCTAATGCAAACGGCAGTTTGCTTCTTGCTGATTATAAAAATGGCACGATACAAGTTTTTTCCCATATCAATGAACTTGCCGGCGGGCTATTTGTCCGCTTTGAACGGGTGTTCTCGGATAAATTTCCCCATATTACTGTTGATGTCCGCGTTGAAAACCGTATAGGTGAACCAATTGTAGGTTTAACCGAAAAGAATTTCTTTCTAACGGAAGATCACCGGCTTGTTAATGACTTTCAGCTAAAAGGCTCTGCATATTTGAATAGCGGATGCGATATTTCCA
Source organism: Treponema sp. (assembly GCA_052173475.1). Lineage (GTDB taxonomy): Bacteria > Spirochaetota > Spirochaetia > Treponematales > Treponemataceae > Treponema. Next base: position 30,473 of record JBQMYN010000010.1, on the reverse strand, counting down.
TTGTTATTGAGCGTTCTCCACAATCAGAAAAAGAGTTTGAGCTTGTACGGACTGTTGTTGCGGAAATTGCGGCAGCAATGCAAGGGAAAGGGTCTATTTCAGTTATTTCTGCCTCGCATATACCGGTACTTGAAGGAAAATATACCCCTGAGATGCTCATGTCAAAATCATTAAAACTCAAATCTTCATGGTCAGCAGTTTGGAATTGTGATCTGGCATTACGGCTGGCAGCCGGTGAACTTATCAACGCAAACCAAAAGAGAGGCATCATCTTTCTCTCACTAGACGAAATAAGCCCCGATAGTTTTGCAAAGTATAATTTGAATGATCTTGCATCATATATGACAAATAACGGGATTCGATTTTATACGGTGAACTTAAAACAGCGAAAACTCCCTGCTGAGCTTGCATATCTCTGCACGAAGACAGGCGGTATCAGCACCTATATCTATGCAGAAAAGGGACTTTCTCCGCTTATCAATGATCTTATCGCCAAACCGGTAGGAGTATATCAGCTGGGCTATAACTCGGTACTCTCTACCGACTTTGGGCGGGCGTATCTTCCGGTTGAAGTAGAAGTACGCTTATTAAACCGGTCAGGAAGAGATGAAATAGGGTATTTTGCCCCGCTCCAGTAAGATCATGAACGTCAATAGGGCTGTCCAAAAACTGAAAATCTATCGGTTTTTTTCTGTAAGGAAATGATTTAGATGCGATGTTTAAAATTAAGTCGTTATTGTATAAAGACTTAATTTTAAACTCGTCGGGGATGGCAATGCCGCTGGCAATGCCGCTGGCAATGACATCCCCTGTTTCCTTAGATTTAGATGTGATGTTGAGATGAAAAATGTAGCGGTAACAGCATACCAGCACCGGCTAACGAGACGGTGTAATATCAGCAGCCGAAGTTATATCTTCAAGTTTGCGGTGCAGGGTTTTTCTGCCTATTTGCAAAACATCTGCTGTTTTCGATTTATTTCCATTATATGCAGCTAATGTTTCCAAAATAACCTGTTGTTCCGCTTCTTTTAAGCTGCTGCCTATTTGGATAGAAATTGCAGTATTTTGCTCCGCCCTGCGTACTGGTTCAGGTAAATCAGCGAACCGAATAATAGTATCGGAACTCATCACTACCGCACTTTCCAAACAATTACGCAGTTGACGAATATTTCCCGGCCAATCATAGGAATAGAGTGCAGCACGGGCTTTCGGTTCAATGGCGGCAATTATTTTATTGTTTTCCTCCGCAAACTCTTTAATAAAAGCAGCAATCAAAAGCGGTAAATCTTCTTTACGCTCCCGCAATGCCGGAACATGAATATGCACTACATTCAAGCGGTAGTACAAATCATTCCGAAAACGACCAGCTGCAACTTCAGCTTCTAAATCTCTATTGGTTGCAGTAATAATACGTGTGTCAACAGAAATTGTTTTTTCACCACCGACCCGCTCAAACTGCCGCTCTTGTAAAACACGCAAAATTTTAATTTGCAAACTTTGATTGATTTCGCCTATTTCATCAAGAAAAATAGAACCGTTATCAGCAAGCTCAAAGCGTCCCCGCTTTTGACTCACCGCCCCCGTATACGCACCCTTTTCATGCCCGAAAAGCTCACTTTCAAGAAGGCTCTCAGCGAGAGCGGCACAGTGAACCTTGACGTAACTTTTATCTCTACGGGGAGACAAATTATGGATGGCACTTGCAATCAGTTCCTTACCGACACCGCTTTCACCGGTAATCAGCACAGAGGCACGTGAGGGGGCGGCCTTTCTTACCATTTCAAACACCCGTCCCATTTCTGCACTTTTGCCGATGATATGCTCAAACGCTTTTTCAGAATGCATCTGTTCCATAAGTTCACGATGTTGCAGCATCAATTCCCGTGTTTGCAATGCCCGTTTTACCAATAACGAAAGCCGATCGAGATCCACCGGTTTTGTCAAAAAATCATAGGCACCCATCCGCATTGCCTCCACTGCGGTTTCAACTGTACCGTGTCCTGTCAGTACAATAACCGGCACACCGGGACTTTCTGAACTTACTTTGTGCAGCAGCTCCTGACCGCTGAGTCCCGGCATACGCAAATCAGTAATAATTAAATCAACTGCTTCGGAAAGAGCATACTTTAAACCGTCTGAACCATCGGCGGCGGTCAAAACCTCATAGCCGTCATCTTCCAGTGCCATTTGCAGCCCTTCGCGAATATTTTTTTCGTCATCAACTACTAAAACTCTAAACTTCATACGCGCTCCCCCGCCCTATGTGCTTCAATCAGCAGCGGACAGGCAGTACGGGAAAGAGGCAGCGAAATAGTAAAACATGTTCCCCGATCTGCTTCGGAATGAACTTGAATATCCCCGCCATGTTCTTTAATTACCTTATATGTCATGGTAAGCCCCAACCCGCTGCCATCCGCTTTTGTCGTAAAATACGGCTCAAAAATTTTATGCAGTACTTCAGCAGGAATGCCGCAGCCCGTATCGGAAATCCTAATACACAATTTATCATCATTTATAAATGTTGCAACAGTCAACACCCCGCCTGCCGGCATTGCCGCCTTTGCATTCGTTAAAATATTCATCAGAGCCTGCCGCATAAAGCGTTCATCTGCCTGAATATAGGGTAGATGCTTTTCCAGCTGTAACCGCAGCTGTACACCAGCTTGTTGAAATTCCTCGCTAAATGTTGCAATCAGCGTATCAATCACCTCGTTCATACACACTGGAGCAAAGGTACACTGGAGCGGACGCACCGCAAACAAAAAATCTACTACAATTGTATTTAGCCGTGCAATCTCCTCATCAACCACATCCAAATGCTTTTGAGCCTTACTGCTAATCTCAGTATTACACGTTTTAAAATTCTTCCGTAATAGCTGCACATGAATACTTATTGCACCGAGCGGATTTTTTATTTCATGGGCAACTGCCGCAGCCAAATTCGTTAAACTTGCCAGATTTTCAAGCCGAATCCGATTGATTTCCTCCCGCTTTTTTTGCGTAGTATCTTCACATGTAATAATCGTACCTTTGACTTTTTTATCCCGTACCAGCGGGGCTACCGATAAATCAATATATTGATTCCCTGCATCTGCAACAACCGTAAACTCTGCCCGTTTTTTTCCTTCCTCATTTTTAATAACAGTCCGGATAAATGCTGCTATTTTTTGATGATGCAGCTGTTTCCAAAACGGGCGATCATCACCTTCTACAATCGGAATACCCAGAATACGCACCGCCGCCTTATTACTTTTTACAACCCGCTGCTGCGAATCAAGAATAATAACCCCTGTACTCAATGAATCCATCATGGCATCAAACAAAGCATACTCATCAGCAACCAGATGAATAAAACTTCTGAGTTGAACCTCATTCATACGGGACAACTTTTTCATTGCACTGCTTACAAATTCTCTCATACTGTAACCTTAATCTCAAAAGCTTTTCTTAAAATGCCCTCTTGCGGAGCCGTCAAATAGCTGAAGTGTTGGATATTCTCTTGTCTGAAAAATCATTATCAGCTTTGCTGATGAGGCACCTCTAAAAATCTATACCTAAGTTTTTTGCAGCTCCCCTGTAATAATAAACCTATTCCGAAACGGAAGTTTCTAAACAAATTTACTCAAAATATAGCTCTAAAATTAATGACGTTTTAGGATTTTCATTTTTTATTAACAGTTTTACCTCTGAATCTATATGGATATATTTTGTTTGTTGATTATTAAATAACATAAAATGCTGAGTGTTTATTTCACCATTATAATTAAATTCTACCCACACTTTACATCGGTCTTTTATATAATGAATATCTACAACGTGTGCATTAACAGTTCTATAGGAATTTTCAAATGATTGTATGTACAGCAGTCGTTTTATAAAACTAACCGCACCAACACAGAGGAGCAGCACGAATATTACAAGAAACCGGAACTCCGCTGTATTTATTATTTCCGGCACTGATAAACGTGAAAAAACTTCAAAATCTATCACTTTTGTAACAACGAAATAGATGAGTATCCCTAGAAACAATACACAACTTAGTAGCGATACTCCTAAATAATAATCGTTTTTCAGCGATTTTCCTACATTCATTCTATATTCCATACTAGTGCTCCGTCTTTCGTTTTGGACAACCCCGTTGCTATCAGCTTTGCTGATGCAGCATCTCTAAAAATCGACCTGAGTTTTTTACAGATGTCCTCTATTCTATAAAAATACCATTAAAATATCAAGATTCAGCCGGCAAGGGAAAAAACGGCTATTATTTTGAAAAACTATTGAAAAACACAGTATAATTACCTATAATCAGCGTGTTTTAACAACGGTTCCATAAGAGCGAAAGGAGAGAATAATGCGAAAAAACCGCACAGAAGATAGCGGTATAAAGATTCGGGTAAAATTTCCCCTATCGGTAAAGTTAATTACCATAATAACAATCATTGTTATGCTTTCAGCTTTTGTGATAAGCGGATTATCTTCGTATTTTTTTATGGAAGATTCTGCTGCCCGTGTTGAAGAAAATAATTTAACTATGGTTCAAATTTTTTCAGGACAGATGGAGGCTGAATTACAAGCTGTTTATGCCTCTTCGCTATCACTACTGGATACATTAAGAATTAATACCTCGAAAAATTTTATGCAAGTTGCTGAACAGCAATTTTTTGCCCGCAATCCCCATATTGCCTATATCGGCGTACCGAATACATATTCGCTCTACAACCATAAATTTTTTCTTGCCAATGAATCTGATGAGCAATCCATTCCGGCAATGCTCGATGCAAAAGAAGATATTTTACAACGGGCGAACAATGGTGAATTAGCTGTATTAAACGGCAGCGCATATTTTAATATTCCGGTAATGATTCTTATTGCACCGTATACTGACAGCGGTTCTAAAAACCGAATAGTGATTGTTTTTTCAACTGAAAGAATCCAATCAGCTGTTGAATCTGATGGTATTTTTACCACGTATGCACTATCGCAATATAAAGACTTACTTGTACATCCCGATAGGGAAAAGCTTAAACTAGGTATTTCAAATACTGCTGAAGAAATACTAAACCGCATATATGAAACGCCCGAAGAACTAATACAATTTTCCTACACACAGGATGGAGTAAAATATTTTATTGCGTCACAAAAAATATCATTTGGGCGTTTTACGACAATTTCCCGTGTGCCTGCCACACGGGTCTATAATGTCGTGAAACAGATAGCAGTGCGGAATGCCATTCTTGCTGCTATGGTCTTACTTATTTCCATACTTGCCGTATGGTTCTTTGCACACAGCATTAGCCGTCCGGTACTTGCACTAGCGGAGGCAGCTGCACGCATTGAGCAAGGTGTGTTTCACATACCGCTTAAACCGGCTTCACGGGATGAGATAGGCTTGCTTACCCGTTCATTTGTCAAAATGGGGAAAGGGCTTGCAGAACGGGAACAATTGCGGGAAACCTTTGGTAAGTTTGTTAATAAGGAAATTGCCGAGCGTGCAATGAAAGGAGAGCTTAGATTAGGAGGAGAACGGAAAATAGCCACTATTTTCTTTTCTGATATCCGTTCATTTACTGCCATTTCTGAAAATATGAGTCCGGAAGATGTTGTTGAATTTTTAAATGACTATATGACAAGAATGGTTGACTGCATCGAACAAACCCACGGGGTTGTTGATAAATTCATCGGTGATGCAATTATGGGCGTATGGGGTGCGCCTGTTTCTACCGGCAGCCCGCAAAAAGATGCGCTTTTTGCCATAAAGTCAATGCTTTTAATGCGGAGCAGCCTCATGGAATTTAACAAAAACCGCGGCGTACCGGGCAAGCCGATACTCCATATCGGGTGCGGTTTAAATACAGGGCAGTGCCTTGCAGGGCAAATAGGTTCAACACAGCGCATGGAATACACGGTTATCGGGGATACGGTCAATACAGCAAGCAGAATAGAATCTCTTAACAAACCCTTTTGTACCGATATTCTTTTATCTGATAATACATACCGGTTAGTAAAAGACTATGTTATTACCGAACCGATGCCGGCGATACGGGTAAAAGGAAAAAAAGAACCGCTGCAAATTTATGCACTCGTTAATTACAAAAATGCCGATGGTCCGAAAACACTTGATGAAGTACGGCGCATGCTGAATATTACGCCGCCATCTCAACCGCTTACCGAGCCGGAGGAAGAAGTAAAGTATGAATTACCTGCGGCGCAGTGATGCACTTTTTATCCTTATCATTCTTCTCCTTGAACTGCTGCTTGCATTTTTATATCTTCACGATATAAACAGATTATTTGGTTCCCGCAACGGAGCGGAATTGGGTACCATCCTTTTCAAAAAAAATACCGTATCGCGCCGCTTCAATAACGAATTGAAATGGGAACGATTACGAAATAAATCAACGGTATTTGCCTATGATACTATCCGCACGGGAACCCGGTCCGAAGCTGAAATTTTCTTCTCAGACGGCACCGTTTGTAATCTCCTTGATGAAACACTCATTAAACTCAATCCGCCTGAAATAAAGGAACTCGGCACACTCCTGAACGGTTCTACCTCAATTACTACGACAAACGGTACAAAAACCATTAAAATAGGCGAAAATTCAATTACACTGAATAACAATTCAAGTGCAATTGTTGATACAGAAGGAGATAAACTACTCATAGAAGTTACTTCCGGTTCGTTAGAATTCCTGCATAACAGTGAATCATATACTGTTATGCAGCATGAGGCAGTACAATTGGATAATGACCAAGTAAGGGTAGAAAAGCCGGCTTGTATTCCCGTAGAACCGGTACATAATGCACGGTTCGTCAGTAAAAATATTCAGCCGGAGCTTTCTTTTTCGTGGCTCCATTCTGAAGATCCTGCAATGGTACATCCCGTACTGCACATTGCAAACGATAAAGCCGGTAAAAAAATCATTGCGGAAGCGTCCGTCGCAACTGCTACGCTGCAGGATGGTCGGTATATGTGTTCTGCACTACTGCCTATCCAAGAAGGTATTTTTTACTGGTATGTTACTGACGACACAGGAACAATGTCGCATATCCGCCGTTTTGCGCTTACTCATACAGAAGATACTGAACTGATTGCTCCTGAAAACGGTACAGTGTTTACCTACCGCACTAAAAAGCCGGCAATCCGCTTTAGTTGGGTAAATAGCGCACAGGCTTCATCGGTTATATTTGAACTCAGTACTGATGCTGCATTTAGTAACCCCATTATAAAAAATCATACGGCAGCCCAATGGCTTGATGTACGGAACCTTGAGGCTGGAACATACTATTGGCGGGTATCGCCTCTATATCAGCAAAAGATACTGGGAGATGAGTTTACGCCAACAGTGCATCAATTTAGTATTTTACAAAAGGATGCATTAAAAAGCACCCGTGCTTTTTTCCCGATTAACGATTATTTATATGCTGTAAATACATTTTCCGATAAGGGACTCACTTTCTCATGGGAAGAAAATCCTGACGCAGCATCCTATGAATTACGTTTTTATCAGCAAGGAGAAAGCCGTCCTGTTGAAGTTTTAAAAACTGAAGAATCCGTTGTGCATATTACACCGGCAATGACTGCTTTGTTTGGCACATTGGGAAAAATTGACTGGACAGTCTGTTGTTTGGATGAAGAAGGTAATACATCTCCGGAAAGCAAACGGCAAACAATTATTAATATTGACGGCATACATGGTATAAAGCCGCTGTATCCGCCTGATGGATATACGGCTTCCCATTCGCTCATTATGAATCAGCGCTTTTCATGGAAAAATACAACCGGAAAACCAGTGCTGTTTCTGCTTGCCAAAGACAGCGGTTTTACTGAAATCGTTCTGAAAAAAAAGGTTGCAACAGATTCGTTTATCGGTATTGAAGTAGAATCAGATACGTATTATTGGCGTATGATTATCTATAACTCTGACGGCAGCATTTTTGCTGAAACGGAGCCGCGCTCGCTGCTTGTTACCGATCCGCTGCCTGCCCCTGTGCTGGAATATCCGCAAGCCGGTGCTGTAGTGTCCGTACTGCCGGAAGATTCTATACTCATTAATTGGAAACCCGTATCCACTGCGGATTATTATGATGTAACGGTGCAAAACAGCAGCGGTGATGTTATTGCCCATAATGCCCTTGTATCGGATCATGCAATGAGCATTCCGATGGGAAGCTATCCGTCAGGAACATATCATATTTTGTTGCAGGCACTCAAAGCTGATACAGCCTTGTCTACACAAAATATCGGTTTAAAAGAAACATATCATTTTATCAATCATAGATTAACCTATATGACACTGGGGACACCTGTTTCGGGAAAGATCATTCCGGGATTAACGGCATTGTATGAAGGGATTACTTTCAACTGGCAGGCAGAAGACAAACCTGATACCGCTACGCTCGTTATTGAACAAAACGGAAAGCCGGTATCTATTCCAGTGCGCTATGAGGGTACGGGGGGAAAAGCGCGTATTGAAGAGCTGCCTGCCGGACGATATGAGTGGACAGTAAAAGGAACTGCTGCCGGTTTTAATATATCAGCAAAGGAAAAACGCTATTTTGTTATTGAGCCGATACCGCCCCTGCAAATCCCGCGCTTTGATGCCAACACCATGTCGGCTCTTATCGATGAGTCCTATTTACGGCAAAACCGCAACATTCGATGTGTATGGCAGCCTGTTGAGGAAGCGGATTTTTACACCCTTATTTTGGAAAAAGCCGATACTCATACTATTATTGTACATGAAACAAATCTTACGGATACTTCATACACTTTTGCTGACTATGAAAAATTATCACGGGGAGATTTTGTATGGAAAGTGGAGGCGTATGCCGCCTTAAAAAAGGCAAATCATGTACGGAGAAGCAAAACGGCACTGTACCGTTTCGCTATTCAGTTGAAGGATATTTCAATACCATCCAATAGCAGCAATCAGGATACAGAATACTATGGCTATTAGACGTTTCCAATTTTGTTTATTGCTGATTCTCTTTATACCACTCTACCTCTTTGCTCAAGATAATGCGGCTGAAAATGACAAAGCATGGTCACTACACTTTGAAGGAGATTTACAAACACCTATTTTTAAACAAAAGCTGCGATGGCAATCTGCTGATAATGTATTGTACTATATTCTCTCTGTACATGATGCAGCTGATACGCCGGCAATAGAACCATTAACCACCACAGCAACAGAGGTAGAACTACAGCTCAAACCGGGTATATACCGTTATAAATTAGAAGTATTTAACTTACTTGGTCAAAAAGAGGTGGAAACACCCTGGTATGAGTTTATGGTAAAACAAGCAATTCATCCGGTAATAAATTCATTATCGCCTAAGTATCTCTATATTGAAGATGATATTAACGAGTTTTCTATATCCGGTAAGGGATTTGCTGATGAATGTACCGTTACAATTGTAAATCAAAGCGGGCAACAGCTTCCTTTTACTGAAATAAACCGGTCAGAAAAAAATATCCATTTTAAATCAAAAGATATTTTAAAATATCCGGGATATATATGGAATATTATGGTTGCCCATCCGAGCGGTCTCTCAAGTGAAGCAGTTCCGCTTACGGTACAGTATCGCCGTCCTATTGACTTTTATCTGGGCATAGGATACCCGCTTTTTATTCCGCTGACCGATACATGGTATCGGTCTTATTGGACAAAAAAACTCTATCCGATAACAGCAAGCGGAACTATCGGACTAATTTTTGCAAAAACAAGATACGGTAATGTCGGTGCAGAAATAAGAACAATGTTCCGCAATACGCGCCTAACAGAAGATTTTGTGTCTATCCGCAATTACTATATACTCAACGGATTGTGTTTGAATTATGAGTATTGGTTTATTAAACAGCTTGCATTTTTTTCCCGCCTTGGCGGAGGGTACAGTTATTCGGAATTTCAATTTGACTTTGGAACACACAAAGATAAAAAAGTCCACAGTAGTGATGCATACTATGAAATAGGAACAGGAATACGATGGAAGTTTTATAGATATGCTTATATTGAGGCAGGAATCAGCTGGCAGCATATTTTGCATAAGTCTGTGCAGATTGGGGGGATTATTCCTGAAATTACCGTAGGATTCAGGTACTAACCAGCTTATAACTGCCGCAGTCCCTGCGTTTTTCGATTGCTTAAAACTGAAATAACGCTCGATATAGCGTACATGATGTTGCAAACAGGGTGTTTTTGAACTTATTGGACAGCCTCATTCCTTTTATTGTATGGAGTAAGAATGAATGAAAAAATAGCAATTATCGGTGCAGGCGCATGGGGAACAGCCATAGCAGCAGCACTTGCTCGTAATGGACATACTATTATGCTATGGACACGAAGCAATGACCTGTGTACCGATATAAATACCAGCCGCCTCAATAAAAAATATCTTCCCGGCTACCCATTACCGGCAGCAGTAACTGCTCATACATCATTAGAAATTGTCTGTAAAGATGCAGCACTTATTCTTTTAGCAGTTCCTTCACTGTATCTAAAAACAACAGTTGAGCAAATGCTTCCTATTTTCCCATTTATTCATCCTAATACAGAATCCTGCCCAATCATCGGTGTCCTTACCAAAGGGTTTATACCCGACGAACAAGGAACACCGCAGTTCATTATTGACGCGCTGCAAAATATACTCCCTCATCTCTATAAAGATAAGCTCGTATACATCGCAGGTCCAAGCCACGGCGAAGAAGTTGCAGCCGGAAAACTAACAGGACTTATCGCTGCATCAACAAATCCGCTGTGTTCAATACGCTGCCGTGAACTTATGAAATCGCGATCGCTTTTAGTATATTCCAGTTTGGACGTGATAGGAGTACAAGTCTGTGCTGCAACAAAAAATGTCATTGCGATTGCATTCGGAATGTTAGATGCCCTTACCGAAAACAGCACTTTGTTCGGCGATAACACCGAATCGCTTCTTTTAGCGGCAGGTTTAAACGAAATACAAGTAATCGGCAGAGCAATGGGCGCAACCCATTCTGAAACATTCACCTCCATCGCTGGTGTAGGAGACCTTGATGTTACCTGCCGCAGTAAATACGGCAGGAACCGACGCTTCGGAAGAGACGTTATTAAAAGTAATATACTGCGCAATTTCAAAGATATAGATGATATGATTACGCGCATTACTACCATCGGTTACTTACCGGAAGGGGTTGCTGCATGTAAATTTTTGAATACGCTCGCCCGGCAGCATAACCTTAAACTCCCTATTTGTACCGGACTTTACGGTATTTTAAACCAAGAACTTACCCCTGTTGAATTTATTGAAAATTTACTTACAGCAAAATAAGGCATCTTCTAAAAATCTATACCTGAGTTTTTTACAGATGCCCTAGTCGCTAAAAGTCAGCCAAGTTTTTTCAAACGTCCGATACTTCTTGTTCAGATTGCAGATGCTTGAAGATTTCAGATAGCTCAATAATAAAGGAAATCAAGTTATTAAACAGTAAAGTTGTTTCGGAGGCTTTATCAGCAAAAGAGTAAATACGCTTAATGCTCTGCTCTTCATTTTCTTTGATTGCTTCAACGGCATTTTCTATATTAAGTGTATTTTCTTTTAAGAGGTTCAGAATATGCTTAGTTTCGTTTGAGCTGCTTTCTTCTTTTGTCTTTAGTTCTGATAATTTATGTTTTGAATCATCAGTCATGTCAATCAATGCTTTCAACATTTTATTGTAGGTATTCTGTTCCGTTTCAAGGTTTTTAATTTGACCTGTAAAGGTTTTTACTATGTTTGCAATTTCGTGTGATGTTGCTTCTGTTGTTTCGGACAGTTTTTTTACTTGACCTGCAATAATTCTGAAGCCTTTGCCTGCCGTTCCAGCACGAGCTGCTTCTATTGAGGCGTTAATCGAAAGTAGATTAGTTTGTTTGGAAATTTCTTTGATCGTATAGGTTATTCGATAATGGTATTCATTTGTTCTGATAACTGTCTGAGCGTTTCCATAGACAGTTTAGTAGCACGTGCAATGTCTGAAACTTTTTCCCCTACTTTTGAAAAAGCACTACCGATTTCTTCAGCTGAAAGTGCATTTTTCGTATAGTTTTCAACAATATTCGCTATATTTTGATTAATATGGGTACCCGTTTCTGAAATTTTATCAAGAGTAGCTTTCTCTTGTTCAAAAACACCTGACCTGCTCGTAAGCTGTTCACTATATTCGTGCAGTATATCACTTACTCCGGTATATTTTGCACAATAATCCAGCATAATCTCGCTTAAATTAATACCTGTCTGTAGAACTTCTTTATTCATATTACTCTCCCATTACGACCATAATAATCGATTGATTATTATTGAGCTTGCCGAATTGTTCGCCAAAACCAGCAAATCCACAGAACGTAGGAAAGGCATTAGCAAGAAGATTCGTTACTTTACCGTAGAGCTAATACTTTTCAAAACCAATAGCACACAACAAGCAGGGAATTACAAACGCACAACCAAAACGCGGAATCTTTTTACCTATTTCAGCAAGGTTATCAGAAAGTATTTGCACGGTATCATCAGGTTCGAGTATATCGACGATAGTATTCGGCATCACACGGGTAAATACATGTATCGCTCCTGCAGGGCTAAAATTAACAATTGAAGAAATACGGAGTTTATTATTGAAATTTCATCCAAAGGGGTGGTCTAGGGTGGCATGTTCTGCCTGACTTTCAGGAATACCAAGATTTTTACAGTAATATCGTTTAGGGTTTTGCCCGTCCAACTCATAAATGGTACGGGTAAGTACATCAGCCTTGGTAATTGTCATGCGTTTTCCGGTCGATTTAAAAATATTGATTTTTCGTACATCAAAAGCGCACCGGGTTTTTACAAATAATACCACCGCTCCCTGTGTGGCAACAGTCCCATTATAGGTAATATAGGTTTTTTAAATTCCATATTATCACCTGCAGAACCTCCGGCAATGATAAAGTTATCATTTTTGATAACAGCATGAACAAAGGATAAAAAAGATTCCTCTGCATTACACACACCGTTAATAAAGGTTAAAGCAAAAGCATCGTTATGATTAGAGGTCGAATTTACGGAGATGCCGCATTTTATGGCTGCTTGTTCCAGCTTTGATTTGTCAATAATAGGAAATTTATCAATATTGTCGATAAGCACTCCCTGAAAAGACGTTTTATTGCATGATAATGCTGTTACTACAAGCGACTGCTTTATAAAACCTTTGGGACTTATGCTGTTGGGTGCGCTGACTCCTATTACTTCCGACTTAGAAAAATGCTCTTTCATTTTAATGGCAAGAGCGGAAAAATCATATTCAGCCGCTGCAAAAAATATAATGACATTATATGCGTGCGTCGGTTTGGAAAGTTGTGATACAATGTCAGTAACAGCACGATTAACCTCCATGGCAGAAGTTTGAATTACCTCTTGTTGCATATATATATACCTCCCTGTAGTTAGGGGGAATATCTCAAAACTTTAGTTTTTAGAAGTGAGCTTTGCTCACCATCAAAAACTGTTTCGCAATCCGCTTTGGCGGATATATCCGCTAAAGCGGATACAATCAATCATTTCCTTACAGAAAAAGCCGATAGGCTTTCAGTTTTTGGACAGCCCCACACCTCTAAAAATCTAATCGAGTTTTTAGAGGTGTCTTATTATCTTATATTTCAGTAGAGCAATTCCAAACTGTCAAGTTACCTATCGGAAACTACTACAAACTTCTGTAAGGTTTTGCTGGCGGGCATTATCACAAAGTTTTTGAAACGGTGCAATGCAACAGATTCCCAAAATTGAGATTTTGTTCACCTGCTGCATTGTAATGAAAGTTTATTTTTAAATCTTACTTATCGGTTTTGATTCAGCTGCCTTTTCATTTCCAGCATTCTTGTTTCCGTTAGCCGTAGTTTTTGCTGTTTCAGCAGCCTGCATCAGTAACTGCGCTACGTCATTCCGCTTCCAGCGTACTGCTACATCATAGGGGATTTCGCCTGCAATACTGCGTTTATGCAGCTGATCAGGTGCTAATTCAATAACTTTCTTTACAATTTCGCCATCTGCCAAACGAGCTGCATAGTGCAGTAAACATTCCCCTGCCGAGTCAACGGCAGCAGAAGCAAACTCATCAATAAGCGGCAGCAGTTCATGGTATTGCTCCAACGCAATAGAAACCGCAGAAACACCCCCATTATTTGAAATAAACGGATCGCCTCCGTTGGAAAGCAGCAGGGTACACGCATTCAGCATCTTATTTTGAGCAGCAATAATAAGTGCGGTACTTCCTGTTCTATCCCGCTTATTGACCGGATAGCCGGTAGAAAGGAGCTGCTGCATAATAGTTTCGCGCACATCTTCACCGGCAGCGATATGCAAAGGGGTTTCGCCGTCTGAATTACTCAAATATGAATCAGTACCCAGTACTGCATTAATCATATCTGTATCGGAATGCAATACCAGTGATAGCGGTGTTGCACCGGAAATATCCCGCACCATCGGATTACCGCCTGATGTCCGTATTTTCTTAATCAAATCAATAGAGGCAGTTCCCGCTGCATCATGGAACACGGTTTTTCCATACATATCCTGAGGAATAGGCGAAGCACCTTGTTCCAAAAGAAAAAAAGATGCTTCTTCTTTACGATTTTCAACGGCATCCATAAGAGCCGTTTTGCCGGTTTCATCACTGATATTTTTATCAATATTATGAGTAATGAATAGTTTGATAAACGGAATATCACCGCGCCGGGCGGAAATATGCAAGGCTGTTTTTCCTGCACTATTTTTTGCCGTTAATACCTGTTCTTTTTTATCCTCGCTGTACCGCAAAATTAAATCACCTGATTCCAATGATGACCAGCGGACAGCCGTATGCAGGGCAGTATTGCCCAAAAAATCACGTGCAGTAATATCAATGTTCCCTGACTTTGTCCGCACAAGAGAATCAACGGCAGCGGTACTATTGGTTTTTACTGCGCTGAACAGCGGAGTTTCACCATTACTGTTTCTTGCATTTATATCGCCTCCTTTTTGAATAATAGACTGCATCAATTGCGGTAAATTCCACTCGGCAGCATAATGCAGCGCAGTATTTCCTACATTATCGGAGGTGCGAACTGTTTGCTCTGTTAAAAGCCATGTCTCTCTGCCGCCGCGTTTGGTAAGCGCAATCTTTAAAGGAGAAAACTCTTGCTTATTAGTAAAAAATATGTCAGCACCATATACCAGTAACAGGGTACCAACTTCTTTGTCATTATTGGTTACAGCGGTATGCAGCGGCGTGTTTCCTCCTTTATCTGCTGCATTAATAGTATTTTTTTGTTCAAGTATATGGATAATAACTTCTTTCGGCGCACGAAGGGTTACAGCAATGTGCAGCGGAGTTTTTCCGTCTGCATCTTTTTGCATACTTGTTTTTTCGGTGAGCACTGCATCTACCATCTCAACCCCTTTTGCTAAACTTTCAGTAAACGGTGTTTTTTTATCGACATCTTCAGTGTGAATATCTGCGCCGTATTCAATAAGTGTGCTGATTTGCTCAACATTATTTCTTTCAACAGCGAGTAATAATGCTGTTTCCCCTTTTTTATTCCGCTCATTAACATAGTTTCCTGCTTCTATGAGTTTTTTTAATACCGGCGGTTTTTGGTTTGTCCGTACTGCGGTATGCAACGGTGTTTCTCCATAGACATCTTGTATTTTTGGATCGGCTTGATGAGCGATCAGTAAATCCACTAAGACTTCTGACGAAGCGGAGGGCATACAAAGGTGCAGAACGGTATTTCCAAGGTTTGTCCGTACATTAACCGCCGAACCTGCTTTGAGCAATACTTCTGTCGTATCGACATGACCGTGCTGTACTGCCGTATGAAGCGGCGTAGCATGGGACGCATTTTTTGCATTAAGCGGCACACCCTCATCTATTAAGAATAGCACGAACCCTGTATGTCCTTCTGCTGCCATAAGATGTAAGATTGTTTCCCCTTCACCGAACCGCAGCATATAGTTGCGTTTTAATACGGCAGTTTCAAATGGTGCAAAGGTATTTTGCAGAGGCTTTATTCCTGCGCGAAGCAGTGCTGCAGCGATAGCCGCCGCCGCTTTCTCTTTAGGATATTTGTATGCAATCGAAAGCGGTGTTTGCCCCTCCGTATCTTTATCCTGACAGGGCTTTTCAATTTTTAAAATCGTCTGTACTACAGCTTCATCACGGGATTCAACTGCATGATGTAGCGGGCTTTTTCCCCTTGAGTCTTTCTGCATAACCGTAAGCGGATTTAAAATAGCCTCAGTATGTTTTTTTTCTGCTGCAATCTGAAATGCTGTTTTCCCTTCGGTATTTGCGGCGAATACATAAGCATCTTGCTCGGCAAGAGCTTTCGCTGCGGCAAAACAATTTTCTGCTACCGCTGCACAGAGGGGAGTACGCCCGTTGGGATCACGTTCTTCTTTATCTGCTCCCATTTTGATTAAAAAAGTAATAATTTGCGGCTCATCTTCTAAAACTGCGATATGGAGTAAACTTAACCCTTCAGTATCTTTTGTTGAAATCTCATCCGTATTAAAATGAGCTTTTACTCCCTCGACATCGCGTGCTTTTATTAACTGTATGAGCGAATTTTCATCTTTCGAAGGTTCGCTTACACAAGAAAATACTATTCCCAGCAAAAACAGCACAACAATATATTTCCCTATCTTTATACTGTTTTTAACAATGCATATATTCATAAATAAAGCTCCTCACTTTCTTTTCGGAAAAAAAACAGTATCATTTTAGTGTCAGGAAAGAAACTCAGAGCAAAAATATAGACCTGTCCGATAACGGTGTTGTCGAACAGGTCGGCATTACATTTCAAGGTAACCTATTCTGAAAGGTACGTTTCCGAGCAGGTGTAATAAATGCCCGTGTTCTCAGATTGAAGAGCGGAGACGCGGGGAAATTAACCTGCTATTCCCTGTGCTTTCTGTATTTCCTCTACTGGATGACCGCTCACTTGTTCGGCTCGTATTGTCTCACCCCAGCTCTGCATCTCTAGGGTTAATGTGCCGGCAGTAATTTTTGCAACAAAATACAGCCGATATACTAATAAATAAAGAGATAGCAAGGCAAAGTTTTTCTTCAAAAAATTAGGGCGGGTGTTTTCATTTATTATTATTCTGATAGGGTTTATCCTTGCTGCTATTTAAAGAATAATTCTTTACTAATCCAGCACTTCGATGCGCTCTATTTCATTTGCAAAAATATCATAAAAAATCTTTTCGGTTTTACTAATGGAATCAAGCATTATAGACGCTATTTCAGGCTCATTGTCGATTGCCCGTGTAAAACCGGAGCAAATACCGTCAAACACAGTGCCGTTAGTACATGTTACCATAACTTTCTTATGCAACGAGTTTTTATAGCATTTTATCAATTCTGTTTCTGTCATTTTTGAACATCCTTTAATGTCGGTACTAAGTGTATGCCTGTTTTACTATAATGAATTTTCGCTCTATCGGTTTCATAGCGATTATTATGAATAATACTTTTCTTGAAGCCCTTGAGTCTATCATCCTGTATTATTTCGGTTAATCGTTCGTTTATCAAAGATATTACGCCTTTGCCCGCCTTTCAAAACTTCAATTTTTAGGGATTCCCTCTAATGATTCCGTAAATGTATCATCAATAGGAATAGGCGTAAAAGATAATTTTTCCCCTAAATATTGTGTTTTTTTCTTGACCGATAAAAATTTCCGTGTTACAATTAAATTTAGATAATGCAACCTCAACAAACTTTGATTTTTTTAGAGGTTTTATTTTAGAGGCTTTATTAGATGCGATTTGCAATGTTTTAATTTAAGTGATTATACTATAACGACTTAAATTAAAACTTTTCATCAGCTTTACTGATGAGGTATCTCTAAAAACTCGGTTAGCTTTTAGAGATGCCGTAATATTTTAATGTAAGGAGTATGTATATGGGTCTTATGAATTTTTCTGTTCCGCGCCAAATTATTTACGGTGAAAATGCTTTGGAACATTTAGCACAACTCAAGGGGAAAAAAGCTGCCATTGTTACTGGCGGAAGTTCAATGAAAAAGTTTGGTTTTCTTGACAAAAGTATTGAGCTTTTGAAAAAAGCAGGTATCGAATCTATTGTTATTGATGGCGTTGAACCGAATCCCTCTGTAAAGACCGTTGTTAATGGCGGTAAAAAAATGCTTGAGTTTGGTCCAGACTGGATCGTAGCACTTGGCGGCGGTTCTTCACTTGATGCTGCAAAAGTCATGTGGTGTTTTTATGAACATCCGGAATTAAAATTTGAAGATATTATTCCTGTCGGATCAATGCCGCCGCTGCGCAATAAAGCAAAAATGATTTGTATTCCGTCAACAAGCGGTACTGCCAGTGAGATTACTGCATTTTCAGTTATTACTGACACTGATAATCACATAAAATATCCTATCGTCGCTGCCGATATGGTTCCTGATATTGCAATTCTTGACCCGGCACTTCCGGCAACAATGCCGCCGCACATTACTGCAAATACCGGTATGGATGTTTTTGCTCACGCCATTGAATCGCTTGCTTCTACTGCAGCTACCTCATTTACAGAACCGTACTCACTTGAAGCACTCCGCTTAGTAATCAATCATTTACCGGCAGCATTTAGAGATGGTAAAGATATGGTTGCACGCGCACACATGCACAATGCTTCTTGTCTGGCGGGTATGGCATTTACCAATGCTTCGCTTGGATTGGTTCACTCTTTAGCACACAAGATCGGCGGCGAGTTCGGTGTTACGCACGGTCTTGCAAATGCTATTCTTATGCCGTATATCATCGATTTTAACCGCAAGTTCTCTGATAAATATGCTCGTGCAGAAGAGCGGCTTGGACTTACCGATATTGCGGAAACAGTACGCGAATTAAACAAGCAACTTAATATTCCGCTCTGTTTCAAGGATTGTAAGGAAGTCGACTTTAATGAAGAGAAATTTAAGAGCGTCTTAGACCGCATGAGTGCAAATGCCCATGCAGATCCTTGTACATTAACCAACCCCGGAACCCCCACTGTTGCTGATGTAAAGTTGATCTATGAATCTGCCTATTATGGTAGGAAAATTAACTAATAAGAATAGCGATGTCTTAAAAGTTAGATACTTTTGAGGCATTCCCGCGATATTTACCTGTAAGATTGAGCCTGTTCTGAAACGTCAGTTTCGGGACAGGCTTATTATTTACAATGTATCTGCCGGCATAGATGCATACAGGAAAGAATGGGGGATGTCATTGCCGGCGGCAAAAAGGTGGTTACTTTCGGGACACCGACATCAGCAAAGCTGATAAGACATCTTCTAAAAATCTATACTTGAGTTTTTTCCAGATGCCCATAACATAGACAAATACAGCAGTGTATTGTATACTCATCCGACTGTGCCGCACACAGATAGTAAACCTGTTCGATAATATCATTGTCGAACAGGTTTAATTCACTTTCAGTAGGGAGGTATATGAATGGATAAAACTGAACAGACCGGCAAAAGCAGTCTATCAGTGCCGGTTGGTTTTATAGGGTTAGGAATTATGGGTAAACCCATTGCGGAACGCTTGTTACAAAATGGGATAGCCGTACATATATATGCAAGAAGAAAAGAGGCTGTCGAAGAACTGATAAAAAACGGTGCTGTTATGCATAATTCTATTGGAGAGCTCGCTTCTCATTGCAGGGTTATCTTTACGATGGTTGGAACGCCAGCTGATGTTGAAGAAGTATATTTGAGTACGGCAGGTATTCTTAATCACGCGGCAGCCGATACCCTTTGTGTTGATATGACTACTTCCTCGCCGGAACTTGCAAAGAAACTGTACCAAAGCGCAGTAGAGAAGGGCATTTTAATGCTTGATGCCCCCGTATCGGGTGGAGACAGCGGTGCAAAAGCTGGTACTCTTTCTATTATGTGCGGCGGCGACGAAGCTGCTTTTGCCAAGGCATTGCCGTTTTTTGAACTAATTGGCGAAAAATATACATTACAGGGTGCAGCAGGCGCGGGACAACACACAAAGATTGCTAATCAAATTGCTATTGCAGGGACTCTTATCGGTGTAGTGGAAGCATTACGGTATGCCGAATCTGCACAGCTAAATCCCAATGATGTACTTGCAGCGATAGGATCAGGAGCTGCCGGCAGCTGGCAAATGAATGTCAATGCGCCGAAAATGCCGGTAAAAGATTTTGCACCCGGATTTTCCGTCAAACATTTTTTAAAAGATTTAAGTATTGCATTGAATGCTGCAGAACAAGCGCATATTCAGTTACCGCTGCTTGGGCTTGCACAGCATTTTTTTGATTGTATGACAAAAGACGGCTATGCAGAGTTTGGAACGCAAGCTCTTTATGACTATTATTGCCGTATGGGAGAAACTGTATGAATAGCAAATATATGAGAAAGTTTGTACTAACCAGTGTGTTTTTGTGTATATGCGCAGTATTTTTTATTTTCTTTAAAACTGCTGCCCCAAAAGATCGAACCGTATCTGTAACAGGTACTGCGCGGGTATATATTGAACCGGATGAGGCTTCTATTTCATTTACACTGTATACGAAAGATGCTGAGCTGCTCACAGCAAAACAAAAAAATGATGTACTGCTGCAAAAACTCAAAAAAATTCTTAATGACTTTGCAATTGAGCAAAAGCATCTTACGGTAGATTATACTGCTGTAAATCCTGAGTATCAATACCATCATCAGACTGATGAGCGAATCCGTACCGGCTATGCAGTTAGGCAGAATATTTCCGTTAAAATCACGAATATTACACAGTACGAGGCATTTATTACCGCACTTTTAAATGCTGGTATTGATATGATAAATAATACTGAATTTGGTAATTCGCAATTAAAAAAATATCAGAATGAGGCAAGAAGCAAAGCTATCCATGCTGCAACACAAAAAGCCCAATTTTTTTGTGAAGAAGCATCAAAAGCGCATAAGCCGATCAAACTTGGTAAAGTGCTGAATATGCAAGAAATGAGCATGGACGGCTATACTATGCCGAGAAATTTGCGTACACAAAATGCAAAATATGCAAATCTCGAAGCAGCTGACGTAGATGAAAGCGAGGCAGGGCTTATTCCTTTTGGTGTTATCGCTGTACAAGCAGATGTAGAAATGACATTTTCATTAAAATAGGCAGCGGTTTATGCCTATAGGCTCTGTATAAATATCTGAGCATATCTAAAATCTAAGGAAACAGGTGAGCAAAGCTCACCACCAAAAACTGTTTCGCAATCCGCTTTGGCGGATATATCCGCTAAAGCGGGTATAATCAATCATTTCCTTACAGAAAAAGCTGATAGGCTTTCAGTTTTTGGACAGCCCCTCTAAAAAACTGAGGTTTTAGAGGTTCCCATCTGTAAAATTGGACGAGGGTATCCTGAAAGTAACTAACTTTTGAGAGACCCTCAACAAAATCTGTACAGAATGGTGCGTTTTGAGTATACTCTCGCCTATGGGGAATGAATTTACTATTGGAAACCAGATATTTTCAGCTTCTGCTCATGTATTGATTATTGCAGAAATAGGTACAGGACATAATGGCGATATTACTAAAGCAAAAGAACTTATTGATGCTGCAAAAGCCTCTGGTGCTGATGCGGTGAAATTTCAAATTGTGTATGCTGATGAAATTTTGCATCCTGACACAGGGGTTGTTACGCTGCCTACAGGAACGATTCCGCTCTATGAGCGGTTTAAGATGCTGGAAACTTCACCGGATTTTTATGCTGAACTAGCAGCATATACTAAAAAGCAAGGTCTCTTATTTGCTGCTTCAGCATTCGGTGTGCAGTCTCTCAACGAACTTGTTGCACTACAACCGGCATTTATCAAAATTGCATCTCCTGAACTGAATCATTTTCCTTTACTGGAAGCAGCTGCTGCCTGCCGGATACCGCTTATTCTTTCTACCGGCGTATCACAGCTTGGTGATATTGAAAAGGCATTGGCATGTATAACAGCAAAAGGTGTTCAAAAAAAGCATTGTGCACTACTGCATTGTGTTACCGCATATCCTGCACCTGAAACGGAATACAATACCGCAGTTGTTCCGGCACTATCAGCAATTTTTGATACGGCTGCCGGCATAAGCGATCATTCTTTGAACCCTATCGCAGTTCCTCTTGCCGCTATTTTTCAACGGGCTTCAATTATTGAAAAACACATCTGCCTATCGCGAACGGGTATCGGCTTAGATGATCCTGTTGCGCTTGAACCGCAACAATTTCTACAAATGACACAGGCAGTACGGGCCGTTACCGGTAAATCGGAACAAGAGCTTTTTGCTTACGCTGGCTCGCAAGGCTGCGGGGAACCTTTTCTCCGGAGTATTGCAGGTACCGGCATAAAAACACTTGCAGGTTCTGAAAAAGATAATTACGGCAGAACAAACCGTTCCCTACATTACCGTACCGCTTTGTCCAAAGGCGTTCAGCTCACTTCTGCCGACATTGCAATACTCAGAACCGAAAAGCAATTAACCGTTGGCGAAGCCCCTGAGTTTCTGGATCGCTTTATTGGAGCAGTGTTACAAAAACCGGTAACTGCTGGTGCAGGTGTCCGTTTTGAAGATGTAATAGCGCATCGGCAAAGCTGATAACGATTTTTCGATAAGTCTTTTTAGTAGTATAACTTATTAAAAAAAACACTGCAAAAGGAATTTTAAGAGAATATTTACAACGAAAATCACGAGAGGTAATCAATATGTTGGTAGCAGAATATGATTATGATACGGACATCGCTGTACAGAGAGCAGAGGAAAGACGGATAGCCTTTGCTGAAGGCATTGCGCAAGGCTTTTCAGACGACTCATACCAAACGAAGCTTGAAATGGCAAAATTGATGAAGTATGAAAATCTTGGCATTGACGTAATTTCAAAGGTTACAGGTCTTACCAAAGAAGAAGTGAAAAGGCTTTAAGAATATCTTTGTTCGGAAATTTCCGTTTTCGAACAGGTTGACGAGTTCAACATCTCATTGTAAGGTAACCTGTTTTGAAACTCAAGTTTCAGAACATATCTATCTGTAAGGATAAATATGATGCATGATTATTATGATACGCTCGGCAGTATTTTACGCGATCGGCTTGATACCGATGATGACCCATTTTTACAAGCCTTAGAAAAAAGACAGGGAAGATACCGCACCGCAGCTAATAAGATGGAACGGCGGATACCTGGGGATATTCCCCATACCGATGAACCGGTACGGGTGCCGGTTCCTGATAATCTTATAGAAGATTTCGCAGTACTGCAAATGCTACCCGGTATGCCGCTTGACTATTGTAAGCAATCGTGGAAGCGGCTTTTAAAAAAATACCATCCTGATATTAACCTTGACCAGCATACCGCAACAGAATCGGCAGATATTGTTCGGCGGCTGACCCGTTCATACCGCCGCATTGAATCATGGTTTACCACCGGTAAAATTGCTGATGACATAGTATAGACTCCTATGAAGCACCTTTTACTCTGTCTTGCTGTATCAGTGCTGGCATATACGGCACCGCTGTATGCGGAAAATTTGTTTTATGAGTTTGGACCGAAAACAGATACAGTGATTCTGTTTACTGCCTCGGTAAGTGCTGATAATCAAGACAACAGTGCAACAATGCAGCTAAAGGATTTTGCACAGGAATTACAGAAGAGACCGCCAGACATCCGCATTATCATTGTTATAACACAGCATGATAGTACGGATTTGCCTCCTGATATTCCTGTACGGCGGCTGCACGGTACACAGGATCTTATTAAAAGCCTTGCTTCATATCCAAATCCAATAGCAGTGCTGATTACCGCTGGTACACATACCTCAGCAAAAATCATTGCAGGTACAAATGGTAACGTTGCTCCATCATGGCTCTTGCAATCAGTGTATAATGGATTACGCCACACCGGCATCCCTATAAACTTTGATCCGAATACACTCTTACTGCACAAACTCGGCTGGCTTGAAGATGATCCTGCATTACCTTTATATAATCAAGCAGATATTCCTTCGATTAAAATAGAAACCGCTGCCGATATTTCTGATTTTCTATGTCTATTTCCTTCCTATTTAATGGATTCCCGGACAATAGAGCAGGACAAGCATTATTTTGCCTTTTTATTTCGCGGCGCATTAGTAATTACCGGAGAAAAAACTATTGTGTTAATTATAATAGGGGCTATTCTTACCATTCTTTGTTGGCTGATTATGCTCAGCTTTGTATTTGGAAGAAAAAATGAGCAACACCGGCATGATCTACGCATACTGTGGTGGATTCCTCTCTATTTTTTTATAGTTAATGCATTAGGCTTTGTCATAGGTTCAAAAATTACTGAACTTGTATTTGCTTTACGGTTTTTATCATCAACAGAAATGATTTTTTACCCTATAACCGCTCTTGCAGTAAAATACGGAATTGCATTATTTTTTATGTTGATAGTTGTTTCACTTAACATTCGTATTCCATTACCGAGAAACCGGTTTATATACGGGTTTTTAGCAAATACAGTTTGCGCATGCAATATTTTTATTTTTTCTACCATTGACCTTTCATTTGCAGTTTTTTTTCTTATTATGTATCTTATTTCCCTTGCTGCATATCAATTTAAAAATACTATCATACAAACAATGTTTCTTATTTTTCTGTATAGTCCTCTGTTGCCGTTTTTGTTACATATTATGAACAATAGCGAAGCGGTATTTCCGTTCATTTTTGCATTAAATACCCAGCCTGCTATATTATTTATCCCATTTGATTTATTACTAATCCGTTTACTTCTTTCGGTTGAAAAACAATACGGCATAAAACAATGGCGGTTAAAAGCTCAAGCAGCAATATCAACAGCAGTTCTTGTAACGCTGCTTCTGTGGTTTTTTCTTATGCCGGATAAAACTACAGATATTCATAATAATTTTGTACTTATGCAAAAAATTACACAAGGGCAAACAGCTATTTTAAAAAACTATAATGGCACACAAGAAAATGCAGCGTTGCAATATCGGCAGCACGCCGACGGTATGTCAGCCTCGCAAGTGGAGGATTCTTTGATCGTTGGCGGTACACTAGATAATTACTTTGAGCGCAGTATCGGTACTGTTTCAGTGCGTTCATCATTAAAGCCAGAAGCAATTCATGTTACCATTGAATCTCAAGACGGCTCTGCACTCTTTGAAGCAGATCAGCTATTTGAAAAAAATTCCAAGGGAGACAAGGCATCATTTGTTTCTTTACCTCGCCCTGAAATGCCATTTGCTATTAGATTTTCAGGTGAGAAAGATGCAGTCTTGCGCATTACCGTACAGTTTTGGACACGTGAGAATCCCTGCGGTATTATCTTTGAAGGGGAAGGTAATGCTCCTTCTTTTTTGTTAGAAATTAAAAAAACACTCACAATACAAGCGCGGTAGGAGCATTCTTATGAGCAAAGCACCATTTTTTTTTCATGTTGATTTAGATGCTTTTTTTGCTTCTGTAGAACAATTAGATAATCCTGCCCTCTGCGGTAAACCGGTTATTGTCGGCGGAACAGGACGGCGCGGTGTCGTTTCCACCTGTTCATACGAGGCGCGGCAGTACGGCGTTCATTCTGCAATGCCGATGTTCCATGCCCGTAAGTGCTGCCCGCAGGGGATTTTCATTCACCCCCGAATGAAACGGTATGTAGAAAAGTCAAAAGAAGTTATGACGGTTTTCAATAATTTTTCGCCTGATGTACAGCGGATTTCCATTGATGAAGCATTTTTAGATATGACCGGTATGGAAGCAATCAGAGGTGTACCCGAAAAAAGTGCCGCAGACTTAAAGAAAATTATTTATGAAACTACCGGCTTACGTGTATCGGTCGGTGCTGCTTCAAATAAATATATTGCAAAAATTGCGTCGGGAAAATCAAAACCGGATGGACTATTGGTTGTTCCATATAATGCTGAGGCTGCATTTATGAGACAGCTTCAGCTAAAAGAAATATGGGGCATTGGCGAAAAAACCCGCACAAAATTGACTGAAGCAGGATTATACACCATCAACGATATTCTATCTTTCCAAGAATCGGTATTACAAATGATAGTAGGCAATGCCTGCGGTTCATTTTTATACCATGTTGTTCGCGGTGATACTGCGCATATTTTTAATGAAGAGCGGAAAAATAGAAGCATTAGTGCAGAACAAACGTTTGAGTACGATCTGGAGAGTAAAGCAGCTATCAGTGATGTGCTATTTCAATTAAGCAGCGAATTAATGTACCGGCTGATTGATGAAAAACTTACCGGTAATACGGTACACATAAAAATCCGGTATGCTGATTTTGCCACCGTAACGGCACAATCTACCGGCGGTACTATCAATGATTCTACAGATTTATATCACCGTTTTGAACAATTGTTTTTTAGTAAGTATATCAATGGACTGCCAGTTCGTCTTATCGGAGCAGGGATAGGCATACAGCAGCCGAATACCCAACTTGAGCTTTTTTCTTCAGAACAAACTGCAAAAAAAAGAAAAGTAGAGGAAGCAGTATGTACGCTTACAAAGAAAAACACCGCACTTAAAATGGTGAAAGCACGGCTGTTGAAAAGTTAGTATGCGCCTAAAATAAAAATTGAAAAATTACTGCCAAAAACACACGGTTGCGCATATATCTCTATAAACGCATAGTATGGAGGTAGATTATGCAACAAAAATCAACAAAAGCATTGCTGTATTGTATGAGTATCGCGTACATCATCAGTGTATTGGCATGTAAGGTTCCTGTTTCAAACACAAAGACGGAAACCGCAGAAACCGTAGAAACTACTACATCGGCAATTTCATGCAGCAGTAGCAGGGTTTCTTTGAAAGTAGGAGAAACAGCCGATGTTACTGTAAAATGCGCTGATGCAAAAACGGTACTCTCTAAATGGACGGCTTCGATAGCGGGTGTAGGGAAAATAGAAGAAGTACCCGATAAACCTTATACGTACCGTATTACCGCATTGCATAAAGGTGAGACAGTATTTTCCATTGCACTCGCTGATGATCCTCAGATACGTACACAAGTTACAGTGCTTGTTACTGAATTAACGGCAGCAAATAGCATTACACTCAATAAAACTGTTATTGAACTTGTATATGAAGAAAGTTTTACCTTAACAGCAACGGTACTGCCGAAAGATTTTTCTCAGGAGGTAGTATGGAGTGTAAACAATACGGACATTATTACCTGTACGGATAAAGGAGTTATCACTGCAAAAAAAACGGCAGGCAGAGCAGTTGTAAAAGCAGTTTCAAAAAAAGATACCAGTAAGTTTGCGGAATGTGCCGTTACAGTTTCGCCTGTTAAGATTCAGCGCATTATTCCCAGCACTACCGATCTTTCCATGGAAGTAAATGAAGAAAAACCTTTCTCAGTGCGTATTGAACCGGATACCGCACGCGGTAGCCTGCAATATCGTATTACAGGCAATACTGCAACAGTAAAAGCCTTTCACCAAAATGAAGAAAAAGTAGCGTATACCGGTACTATTGCAGCAAATTTGCAAAGCGGAAAAAGTACTATACATTTTTTTTCAGAAGCAAATCCTGATGTTTCAGCAGATATTGAAGTAACGGTTACACGGCCGCTAGTACAAGAAATTACGCTGGAAAATAAAACCATCTTCCTTGATGAGAAAAATGCATCAATGCCGGTGTCAATCAAGCCGGTACATGCGGAACAGCAATTACAATGGAGCAGCAGCAGTCCTGTTATTGCTGCCATTGATGAAACAACCGGCATTATTACACCACTACGCCCCGGCATTACTATCATTACTGCTTCAGCACAAAACTCACAATGCTCCGGTAAGGCAATGCTTACCGTAAAGCCCGTAAGTGAAAAACAATACACTGTTACGCTTTCTTCACCATTTGTCTCTTTTGGGCATCCTGCCGAGCTTATTATTAAACCAGAGCCGGAATATGGCACTGCAACGTTCACCGTTACTTCCAATTCTACAGATATACGCATCAGTCAAAATGAGGGCAACCCTCACCGGTTTATCATTGAAGCTTTCGATCAAAATATTCCGGCAGGTGAAGCTGTTGTAAAAATTACGCCTATCGGCAACACGGCAGCCTATGAACAAACCGTAAAAATTATACTGAAACCGCTCACACAGGGCATTCTTATGCTTACCGGTCCGGATAATATGTATAAAGATGAAACCATTGAGTTTTCTGTAGAAAATCTGCCGTCCGATACTGAATCAGAAAGCCTTGTAGTATGGAGTGTTGCATGCGCTAATCCGCTTTTTGAAGCTGAAAAATGGGTTACATTACACAATGGACATTTGTCTATCAACGATGAATACAAAGCGATGATACCTCATGGAGAAAAATTAACAATCCGTGCTGTTTCTCAATTACATACTGCTGAAAAAACAATTACGGTATACAATAATATTGCTCGGATTAGTGCTGTTACATGCGATATGAGCGAATATACACTCGGTAACACACAAAAGCCAACCATCCGTATTACCTGTGAAAATGACAATACTGCATACAAGCACTTTTGGATTACTGAATATAAAGATGTATTCCCATCATCCTGTCTTGAAAAAACGGAATACGAAATATCAGATACGCATTCCTCTATTTCTCTTCCCTGTAAATTGCATACATCAGCAAAACCAAAACAATTTTATGTTATTCCGCTTGATCCTAAAACAAATAGACCGCTAAAAAATGCTATAAAAAAATCCTTTTTACTGACGATCTGGGATACATTTAAGCGGATCGTATTAGAAAAAGGAAATTTTGATATTATTAACAATCCAACAGACAATACGGAGTATACATTGAAAGAAAAATATCTAAAGCACAATATGCCTTACGATAGTTTTTATGTCTTTGTAGCGCAGGAGCCGCGCTATTCAAAGCCGATACTGACAACAGTACAGTGTAAGAACGGTACGACTGTTATACACAGCCTTATCTCAGAACGAGGTTCTGATAACCGCTTACGGGTATCTTTCGGAACACAAAAAAGTAAAGTATTTGTCAGCGAAGCAGAAACGCTCGTATGCACCGCCGGAGGAAAACAGGTTACATT
This sequence comes from Treponema sp., assembly GCA_052173475.1. Taxonomy (GTDB): domain Bacteria; phylum Spirochaetota; class Spirochaetia; order Treponematales; family Treponemataceae; genus Treponema. The sequence goes on along the minus strand of JBQMYN010000010.1, from coordinate 1,398 downwards.
GCATTTTGCTATAAATTAACCGTAGTTTTGTTTTAACGAGGCTATCCCGAAAGTAACCAGTTTTTTGGGACAGCCTCGTTATCTGTAAGTTTTATGTGCGATGCTGCAATGTAACTGACAGCGGTTCTATGCCGTAGCAGCGGCATTTTCTAAAAATCGAGCTAATTCCTTTCAGATGTCCTCCATAAGTTTGAAAACATCTTGTATATCCCTTTCAATACGTGAAAGCAGCTCTTGCTCCACTGTTTTAGTAAAACGATGCTGAAATTGTGCCTGTATATTTGCAGGACTACTGCTTTCTTCAAACAGTGCAGAAGAAGATATTTCAAATACAGCGGCTATCTTATCTACCATTTCCGGTTGCGGCCATGTCGTTTTATTTTCTATCTGATTGATATATGCAATACTTTTTTCAACCGCATACGAAAGCTTTTCCTGCGAAAAGCCTTTCTGTTTTCTATAATATTTAAGATTATTAACAAATGTTTCTCTGATACTGTTCATTTTGAAAGAATGAACGTTTACTCTCAATAATATTACATCATAAAATCAAAATTTTGTAATTAGTAATTGATAATTTTAGTAAAATAATGTACCGTACAAAGTATAATACTAAGTTTTTAGTTTATGGACTCTCAAAAAACTGAGCTTTTTAGAGGTTCCTTTTAATCATTCGCATTAAACTTATTCTGAAACCAAAATTTCTGAATAGGTTTAGTGTTAAAGGAAGGTTGAAATGAAACAAAGAAAAATACTTTCAATGATTGGTGCATTAGTTGTAATGATTGGTGCAGCCGCATTATTTACCGGCTGTCCGCAGGCTAATGGCGGAAATGATGCACCTGAAATTGCAGCAATTGAATTTGATACAGCAACTATAGAATGCAAAAAAGGTCCATATCCTTATACGAAGATAAAGAGAGGCGATTTCGTTAAAAAAAATGATGAATTACGCTTTGAAGCAATTTTATCTCCGGGTAAAACTGTTGAAAACTGGTATATCAATGATGTGAAACAGCCCCATGAAACCAGCCCGACTATGTATTATACGGTAAAGGCAGCCGATATTGTAGGCGGAAAGCTTAAAGTTAGCGTTGTTATTAAAGACACTGACAAAATAGAATTTGATACAGCAACGGTAAAATGCAAAAAGGGTTTAATTTCTGATACGGAGATAAAGAGCGGCGATCCCATCCAAGAAAATGATGAATTACGCTTTGAAGCAATTTTACCTCCGGGTAAAACTGTTGAAAACTGGTATATCAATGATGTGAAACAGCCCCATGAAACCAGCCCGACTATGTATTATACGGTAAAGGCAGCCGATATTGTAGGCGGAAAGCTTAAAGTTAGCGTTGTTATTAAAGACACTGACAAAATAGAATTTGATACAGCAAC